>NZ_JBAKFR010000036.1:0-44455 GCF_053484295.1 Martelella sp. AMO21009 | reverse complement strand
GCGGCCCGCAGCTGCATCACAACAATAGCGCAGATCCAACAAACAATGCTCGGGCCTGTCCCGAGCATCTAAGCACGTCTCAATGCGACAGGCGTGTTGGATGAAAAGCCTTTTTGAATACAGTCCATTACGAAACGCCAACGCCGCTCGTGCGGAACTGTGGTTAGTTCCTCGGGACAGGCCCAAGGATGACGTCCGTAGAAGGGATAGGTCTATCAAAGCGTATCCAAGCTTGTATTTTGTGCGCCTCTCGGATGCATTTGCATAAAATGAAGGCAAATTCTTTATAAAGATATTTTTTATGCAAAAATCCACTGATGCCGCTTGTCTGAAGCGACATAGTGTGTTTCCATAAGTCTCAAGAATTCGGTGCCCAATGGAGGGTGCCAGGCAACGCCGCCAACGCATTCGAGCCAGAAATGGCCCGAGGACCGTTAGGCGGTTTTTTTCGTTTTTCCGACATTCCCGATCCATCTGGAGGACGCCATGCGCCATTTCCTTTGCTCTGCCACCATGCTCTGTTCGCTGACATTCGCGGCGACGGCCACCCATGCCGAAATGCTGTTTCCCGAAAAGGACGAACTGACCATCGGCTTCATCAAGCTGACCGATATGGCGCCGCTGGCGATTGCCAAGGAGATGCACTTCTTCGAGGACGAAGGGCTTTACGTCACGCTGGAGGCGCAAGCGAACTGGAAGGTGCTGCTCGACCGGGTGATCACCGGGGAGCTCGACGGCGCGCATATGCTGGCCGGCCAGCCGCTGGCGGCGACCATCGGCTATGGCACCAAGGCGGATATCGTCACGCCGTTCTCGATGGATCTCAACGGCAACGCGATCACGGTCTCGAATGCGGTCTGGGACCGGATGAAGGAAAATATTCCTGCAGGTCCCGATGGCAAGCCGGAACATCCGATCAAGGCCGATGCGCTGAAGCCGGTGGTCGAGGCCTACCGGGCCGAGGGCAAGCCGTTCAAGATGGGCATGGTCTTCCCGGTCTCCACCCATAATTACGAGCTGCGCTACTGGCTTGCTGCCGGCGGCATCAATCCCGGCTATTATTCGCCGAGCGATGTCTCCGGCCAGATCCAGGCCGATGCGCTGCTTTCCGTCACCCCGCCGCCGCAGATGCCGGCGACGATGGAGGCCGGCACGATCGAGGGCTATTGCGTCGGAGAGCCGTGGAACCAGGCGGCGGTGTTCAAGGGCATCGGCGTGCCAGTGGTCACGGACTACGATATCTGGAAAAACAACCCGGAAAAGGTCTTCGGTCTGACCGAGGAATTCACGGAAAAATATCCGCAGACAACGCTGGGACTGACCAAGGCCCTGATCCGCGCGGCCATGTGGCTGGACGAAAACGACAATGCCAACCGCGAAGAGGCGGTCGAAATCCTGTCGCGGCCGGAATATGTCGGCGCCGACGCCGAGGTGATCGCCAATTCGATGACCGGCACGTTCGAATATGAGAAAGGCGACAAGCGCCCGGCCGCAGACTTCAACGTCTTCTTCCGCCACTATGCCACCTATCCCTATTATTCCGATGCCGTCTGGTACCTGACCCAGATGCGCCGCTGGGGCCAGATCGCCGAGCCGAAGGCCGATGGCTGGTATGCCGATGTCGCAAGCGAGGTCTACCGCCCCGACATCTACCTGGAAGCCGCCCGCCAGCTGATCGAGGAGGGCCATGCCACGGAAGCCGACTTCCCCTTCGACACCGACGGCTACAAGCCCGCCACCAGCGAATTTATCGACGGCGTGACCTATGACGGGCGTCATCCGAACGCCTATCTCGACAGCTTCCCGATCGGCCTGAAGGGCGATGAGGTGATCGACGGCAACAAGATCGCCGGCCGCTGAGCGCGATTGACACCGGCACGGACAAGGAAGGCTCAGACGTTATGACCATTGCCACAGACATGATGGACCCCGAAATCGCCGCCCGCCGCGAGCGGCGCATCGCCCGGATCAACCGGGCGGGCAAGGTGCTCGCCCCCTTCGGCCTCGGCTTCGTCGTGCCGCTTCTGAAGCTTGCCGCCGGCGACACGCCGTCGGAGCAATGGGCGGATCTGAAGCAGATGCTGCTGGTGCCGCTTGTCGGTATCCTCGCCTTCCTCGCCGCCTGGGCGTTTCTGGCGCCGAAGGTGCAGACCTCGCTGGGCGCGATCCCCGGCCCGGCGGCGGTATTCCACCAGGCCGAGGTGCTGATGGACGATCATTTCGCCGAGCGGCAGAAGGCCGAAGAATTTTACGCCCGCCAGGACGAGCGCAACCAGATGCTGATTGCCGAGGGCTATGCCGACCGCGTCAAGGTTCGCCCCTATACCGGAAAGCCGACCTATTTCGACCAGATCTGGACCTCGCTGATGACGGTTGCGCTCGGCTTCTTCATTGGCACGGCGATCGCCGTCCCTGTCGGCATCGCCTGCGGGTTGTCGAAAACCTTCGAGGGGGCGATCAATCCGCTGATCCAATTGTTCAAGCCGGTCTCGCCGCTCGCCTGGCTGCCGATCGTGACGATGGTAGTGGCAGCCCTTTACCAGAACCCGAGCGACCTCCTGCCGAAATCCATGGTGATTTCCGCCGTCACGGTGACGCTCTGTTCCATCTGGCCGACGATCATCAACACGGCGCTCGGCGTCGCCTCGATCGATCGCGATCTCGTCAATGTCGGCAAGGTGCTGCAACTGTCCACCTGGACGACGATCCGCAAGCTGGTGCTGCCATCCTCATTGCCGCTGATCTTCACCGGCATGCGGTTGTCCCTCGGTGTGGGCTGGATGGTGCTGATCGCCGCGGAAATGCTGGCGCAGAACCCCGGCCTCGGCAAATTCGTCTGGGACGAGTTCCAGAACGGTTCTTCAGACTCGCTCGCCCGCATCATGGTCGCGGTGATTACCATCGGCCTGATCGGCTTCTTCCTCGACCGGGTGATGTTCGCGCTGCAGACCGCCTTCACCTATTCGGCGAACCGGTAAGGAGAGCATGATGAAACCCATTCTCCAGCTGAACAATGTCGAAAAGGGCTTTGGCAAAGGCGTCAGGCGCAACCCGGTGCTCTCCGATATCTCGCTCGATGTGCAGGAAGGCGAGTTTATCGCGATCCTCGGCTTTTCCGGCGCGGGCAAGACGACGCTGATGTCGATGCTCGCCGGTCTCGAAAAGCCGGACGGCGGCGAAATCCTGTTTCGCGGCGAAAAGGTCGAAGGCCCGTCGCCAAAGCGCGGTATCGTGTTCCAGAACTATGCGCTGATGCCCTGGCTTTCGGTGGAGGCCAATGTGCGGCTTGCCGTCGACGCCGTGCATCAGGAAAAACCGGCAAAGGAGCGGGCCGCGCTCGTCGACTGGTATGTGGCGATGGTTGGCCTGAAACATGCCCGCGACCGCAAGCCGTCGGAACTGTCCGGCGGCATGCGCCAGCGCGTCTCGGTCGCCCGCGCGCTTGCCATGCAGCCGGACCTGCTGCTGCTCGACGAGCCGCTGTCGGCGCTCGATGCGCTGACCCGCGCCAAGCTTCAGGACGAGCTTGCCGATATCTCGCAGAAAGAGAAGAAGACCATCATCCTCGTCACCAATGATGTCGACGAGGCCATTCTTCTGGCAGACCGGATCGTGCCGCTCACCCCCGGTCCCAACGCCACTTTCGGCCCGTCCTTCGATGTGAATATCGCCCGGCCGCGCGAGCGTGCGGCGATGAACTCCGACCCCGATTTCATCCGCCTGCGCGCGTCGATCACCGAATATCTGATGGATGTCGGCCTCAGCGCCAAACCGGAAACGAGCCGTGTCGAAGCGCTTCCCAATGTCGTCCCGATTTCGATCAAGTCGACCTCGAAGCCGCTGCCGGCCGCCTATCGCGAAAAGGCGCAATCGCCCATCGAGAGCGGCTATGTCGAATTTTCTAGCGTCACCAAGATCTATCCGACGCCCAAGGGCCCGCTCACCGTCGTCGACGGCTTCGACCTGAAGATGAAGAAGGGCGAGTTCATTTCCGTGATCGGCCACTCCGGCTGCGGAAAATCCACGGTGCTCTCCATGGCGGCGGGGCTGAACCCGATCAATGCCGGCGGCATCATTCTCGATGGCCGCGAGATTTCCGGCGCCGGGCCGGACCGCGCCGTGGTGTTTCAGGCCCCCTCGCTGATGCCATGGCTGACGGCGCGCGAGAATGTCGCCCTCGGCGTTGACCGGGTCTATCCGAAGGCAAGCCCGGCCGAGCGCCGCGATATCGTCGAATATTATCTCGAGCGCGTCGGCCTTGGCGATGCCATGCACCGGGCGGCAGCCGACATGTCGAACGGCATGAAGCAGCGCGTTGGCATCGCCCGCGCCTTCGCGCTGTCGCCGAAACTGCTGCTGCTCGACGAGCCCTTCGGCATGCTCGACAGCCTGACGCGCTGGGAGCTGCAGGAGGTGCTGATGGAAGTGTGGTCGCGCACCAAGGTCACCGCCATCTGCGTCACCCACGACGTCGACGAGGCCATTCTCCTGGCCGACCGGGTGGTGATGATGTCGAACGGGCCCAATGCCCGCATCGGCAACATCATGGAGGTCGACCTGCCGCGTCCGCGCTCGCGAAAGGCGCTGCTCGATCATCCGGATTACTACGCCTACCGCGAGGAATTGCTGGAGTTTCTCGAAGCCTATGAGGGCGGTGCGGAGCCGGCCGAAGACCAACTCGCCGCCATCAGGCAGAAGCGCGACCAGCGCATCAGCCGGCAGACCTGCAACAAACGCGTCGCAGCGGAGTAGATATCATGGCCCAGAAACTCGTCATCATCGGAAACGGCATGGCCCCCGGCCGCATGCTCGAAGACCTGTTCGAGCGCGCGCCCGGTCTCTATGACGTCACCATCTTCAACGCCGAGCCGCGGGTGAATTACGACCGCATCATGCTGTCGCCCGTGCTTTCGGGCGAGAAGACCTATGAAGACATCATCATCCATGGCGATGATTGGTATGAGGCGAACGGCGTGACGCTGCATCGCGGCGCGAAGGTCGCGAAGATCGACCGCGAGGCGAAGACCGTCACCGCCGAAAACGGCATCACAGCGGCCTATGACCGGCTGGTGATCGCGACCGGCTCCGCGCCCTTCATCATCCCGGTGCCGGGGCATGATCTGCCCGGCGTGCTCGCCTATCGCGACCTCGATGATGTCGAGAAGATGCTGAAGATTGCCGCGGGGCAGGGCCATGCGGTTGTCATCGGCGGTGGGCTTCTTGGGCTTGAGGCGGCCTACGGGCTGAAGCAGCGCGGCATGAGCGTCACCGTGCTGCACCTGATGGACACGATCATGGAGCGGCAGCTCGACCCGGCAGCGGCCTATCTGCTGGAAAAGGCGCTCGACGATCGCGGCATCGAGATCATCACCAAGGCCAACACCAAGCAAATCCTTGGAGAGGGCAGGGTCGAGGGCGTCGAACTGGAGGACGGCCGCATCATCTCCGCCGACATGGTGGTGATGGCGGTCGGCATCCGTCCGGCGGCAGGGCTTGCCAAGGATGCTGGACTGGAAACCAATCGCGGCATCGTCGTCGATGACGGCATGGCGACCTCCGATCCTTCGATCTTCGCGCTCGGCGAATGCGCCGAGCATCGCGGCACCTGCTACGGTCTGGTCGCGCCGCTTTATGAGAGTGCGGGCGTGCTTGCCGACAGGCTTGCCGGCGGTGCGGCCGAATACAAGGGCTCGCATGTCAACACCAAGCTGAAGGTCACCGGCATCAAGCTGTTTTCCGCCGGCGATTTCGCCGAGGGGCCGGACCGTGAGGAGGTGGTGCTGCGCGATGCCACGCGCGGTGTCTACAAGCGCGTGATCCTGCAGGATAACCGCGTGATCGGCGCCGTGCTTTATGGCGATACCGCCGATGGCGCCTGGTATTTCGACATGCTGAAGCGCGGGATGGACGTTTCCGAAATGCGCGAGACGCTGATCTACGGCCAGGCCTATCAGGGCGGTGCTGCTGCCGATCCGGCTGCCGCTGTCGCGGCGCTTCCCGATGACGCGGAAATCTGCGGCTGCAACGGCATCTGCAAGGGCAAGATCGTCGCCGCGATCAAGGACAAGGGCCTGACCTCGCTCGATGATGTCCGCGCCCACACGAAGGCCTCGGCGTCCTGCGGCACCTGCACCGGGCTCGTCGAACAGCTGATGGCGCTGACGCTGGGTGATGCCTATAACCCCGCCGCCGTGCAACCGGTTTGCGGCTGCACCGATCTCGGCCATGACGATGTCCGCCGCCTGATCCGCGCCAAGGGGCTGAAGACCATTCCCGCCGTGATGCAGGAGCTTGAATGGAAAACCTCCTGCGGCTGCGCCAAATGCCGGCCAGCGCTGAACTACTACCTCGTCTGCGACTGGCCCGGCGAATATGCCGATGACTATCAGTCGCGCTTCATCAACGAGCGCGTCCACGCCAATATCCAGAAGGACGGCACCTATTCGGTGGTGCCGCGCATGTGGGGCGGGGTTACCTCGTCGAAGGAGCTGCGTGCGATTGCCGATGTCGTCGACAAATACGAGATCCCGACCGTCAAATGCACCGGCGGCCAGCGCATCGACATGCTGGGCGTGAAGAAGGAGGACCTGCCGGCGGTCTGGGCCGATCTCGGCAAGGCGGGCTTCGTTTCCGGCCAGGCCTATGCCAAGGGCCTGCGCACGGTGAAGACCTGCGTCGGCAGCGATTGGTGCCGCTTCGGCACGCAGGATTCGACCGGGCTTGGTGTTCGCCTTGAAAAATTCATGTGGGGCTCGTGGACGCCGGCCAAGCTGAAGCTCGCCGTCTCCGGCTGCCCGCGCAACTGCGCGGAGGCAACCTGCAAGGATATCGGCGTGATCTGCGTCGATTCCGGCTTCGAAATCCATTTCGCGGGTGCGGCCGGGCTCGAAATCCGGGGCACTGAGGTGCTCGGCATGGTGAAGACCGAGAACGAGGCGCTGGAGCATATCGTGGCGCTCACCCAGATGTACCGCGAACAGGCGCGCTATCTGGAGCGCATCTACAAATGGGCAAAACGCATCGGCTATGACGAGGTCCGTGCCCAGATCATGGACGATGCCGAAAAGCGCAAGGCCTATTTTGACCGCTTCGTCGAGAGCCAGAAATATGCCCAGGTCGATCCGTGGTCGGAACGCGTCTCCGGCAAGGACAAGCATGAGTTCAAGCCGATGGCCGTGGTCGGCCATCCCGAGCCGGCGGAGTGAGGAGCCCATCATGAGCAGTGATTTCATCGCCATCGGTCATATCGACGACATCCCGCAACGCGGCGCGCGCTGCGTCAACACAGGTTTCGGGCGGATTGCGGTGTTCCGCACCGCGGAGGACGAGGTCTTCGCCATCGACGACCGCTGCCCGCACAAGGGCGGACCGTTGTCCGAGGGCATGGTGCATGGCAGGGCCGTGACCTGCCCATTGCATAACATGGTGATCTCGCTGGAAAGCGGCACGGCGCAAGGCGCGGATGAGGGCGAGGTGCAGACCTATCCTGTTCGCGTTGAAGACGGCCGCCTCTCGATCGCGCTTGCGGCCCTGCCGATGGCGGCGGAATAGGGAGGCGGACCCATGGCCACCGGACGCGCAAAAACACCCGCCCGCATGGAGGACCTCGCCGTCCTGCCGCTGTTCTTCCGGCTGAAGGGCAAGGCGGTTCTGGTCGCCGGCGGCAGCGATGCCGCCGCCTGGAAGGCAGAGCTTATGGCCGCCGCCGGGGCGGATGTTACGGTCTTTCTGGGCCGCGAGGCCGCCGACGAGGTGCTGCTTGCGCTCGAAGCCGATGGCCGGGTGCGGCTTTCCGGCGCGCACTGGTCGACCGCCGACTGGACGGGGTTTGAACTGGCGCTGGGCGATTGCGAGAACGATGCGGAGGCGCAGGCCTTCCGGACAAGGGCGAAGGCGGAAGGCGTACCGGTCAATGTCATCGACAAACCGGATTATTGCGATTTCCAGTTCGGTTCGATCGTCAACCGCTCGCCGGTTGTCGTCGGCATCTCCACGGACGGTGCCGCGCCGATCCTGGGACAGGCGATCCGGCGGCGGATCGAAACGCTGCTGCCGAAGGCGCTTGCCGAATGGGCGGGGCTTGCCGCCTCCCTGCGCGATGCCATCGGCCAGAAGCTGAAACCGGGCGGCCCGCGCCGGGCCTTCTGGGAGCATTTCGTTGATCTGAGTTTTTCTGGTACTTCCGGCCCTGATGATAGTGCAGCCGACCGTCTTCTGGCGCGTGCGACGAAGATCGCGGCATCGCCGCAAACCGGCAGCGTCACGCTCGTCGGCGCGGGGCCGGGCGATCCGGAACTCCTGACGCTGAAGGCCATGCGGGCGCTGCAATCGGCCGACGTCATCCTGTTCGACGACCTGATTTCGCCGGAAATCCTCGAACTTGCGCGGCGCGAGGCGAAGCGCATGCTGGTGGGAAAACGCGGCGGGCGGACAAGCTGCCGGCAGGAGGATATCAACCGGATGATGCTCGATCTGGCGCGGGTCGGAAAGCGCGTCGTGCGGCTGAAATCGGGCGATCCTTCGGTGTTCGGGCGGTCCGGCGAGGAAATTGCGGCTCTTCGCGATGCGGGCATTCCGGTCTCTGTCATCCCCGGCATTACCGCTGCAAGCGCGCTCGCCGCCGGAACCACCACCTCGCTCACCCATCGCGATTGCGCCCAGTCGGTCCGCTTCGTCACCGGGCACTCGAAAAAGGGCGCGTTGCCGGAGGATATCGACTGGCGCGCCATCGCCGACCCGACGACCACGACAATGTTCTATATGGGCGGCCGCACCGCGGGCGAAATCAGTGCGCGGCTGATCGCGGAAGGCTTGCCGCCCGAAACCCCGGTCCTGATCGCCTCCAATATCAGTCGTGCGGATGAGAGGCGCTGGCACGGCACGCTCGCAAGCCTTGGCCGGGGCATGGCGGAGATCGGCCACGACAACCCGGTCCTGTTCGGCATTGGCAAGGTCTTCGCGCGCTGCAATCTTGGCCGAGGCGGCCAGTATGATGAAGGCCGTCACTCAAACCGATCGGCTATGCATGCTCCCCAAACGCAGTTGATTGGTTTGGGTGGCTGATCGCAGATTTTGATGGTGGAAATTTCTCGTGTGGATGGCGGGAAGCACTTTGGATCATACTCTACAGCGTAGCGCCACGACGACAGAGGCAGTCCGTCAAGCAATGCGGCGTCAACCCGCATATCCGAGACCCGAACCTCGCAAGCAGACCTGAAAACCGGGCCGAAGGAGCGGACCACGGGGTCCGCCTCGGCAGGCATTGCCCTTGGTCCGGCTGGTCAGATGATCAGGTCGATCAGGAACGGGCCGGCCTGATTGAAGCTTTGGCGCATCAGGTCCGCGCATTGCTCCAGCGTCGTCGCGCGGGCGGCCTCGACCCCCATGCCGTTGGCCAATTTCACCCAGTCCAGATCCGGTCTGGACAAATCCAGCATGCCCATTGCGGTCGGGCCCGGTTCGGCGCCGACATTCTCGTATTCGCCGATGAGGATATTGTATCTGCGATTGTTGAGCAGGATCGTGGTGCAGGGCAGTTGTTCGCGCGCCTGTGTCCACAAGGATTGCAGGGAATACATCGCCGAGCCATCCGCCTGCAGGTTGATCACCCGCCGTTCGCCCCTGGATGCCACCGCGGCGCCGGTCGCAACCGGAAGGCCGTCGCCAATCGCCCCACCGCCGAGATTGAGCCAGTCATGCGCGGGGGCGGCATAGGTGAAATGCTCGAGATATCCGCCGAACGAAATGCTCTCGTTCGATATGATGGCGCCCTCCGGCATCAGGGCGGCCAGGGTTTGCGCCAGCCCCTCCGGCGTTGGCGCGCCTGTGCCGGCGGCGGGCAGGGGGCCAGGGTCCGGAATGGCCGTTTCCGGTGCACCGATCTCGTCCACGAGCGCCTGAAGCGCTGCCTCGGAATCCTGATCCGGTCGGGACAGGACATGAAGCTGGGCATCCGGCCGATACAAGGCCGACGGCCGGTTGGGATAGGCAAAGAAGCCGACGGGCGGGTCGGCGTTCACCAGAATGATATGCTCGTATTTTTCGAGCGCCGCCACCGCGGCATCGACGACATAAGGAACGCGGGGCAGGGGAACGCGCCCGCGCCCGCGTTGCAAATGTCCGTTGGTGTAGCTGCCCATAAGGTCGGCGCCGGTCGCCTTGGCCACGCGCCAGGCAAGGTGCTGGGAAGGCGCAAGCGTCGCCTGATCGGCAATCAGGATCAGGACGTTCTTTTGCGAGCGCAGGATGCGGCTCGCCGTCGTGACGGCATGCGGGTCGATCGGCGGTGGCGGCGGCACGGAAAGCGGTTCTGCAACCACGCCGCCCGTGTTCCATGATGAATCCGCGGGAAGGATCAGCGTTGCGATCTGGCCGGACGCGGCGCTTGACGCTTGCACGGCAGCGGCTGCATCGCGCCCGACATCCCGGGCATTCGAGCAGGTGCGGACCCAATGGGAAACGGTGCGCGCCATGCCCTCGGTATCGGCGGTCAGGGGAGCATCCAGCGGCCGGTGATAGGTGGCCTGATCGCCGACGATGTTGACGATGCCGGCGCGCGCGCGGCGCGCATTGTGCAGATTGGCCATTCCATTGGCCAGGCCCGGGCCGCAATGAAGCAGGGTGCAGGCCGGTTTGCCGGCGATCCGGTAGTAGCCGTCCGCCATCCCGGTTACGACATTTTCCTGAAGGCCGAGCACACAATGCATGCCCGGAATGCGATCCAACGCGCCAACGAAGTGCATTTCGCTGGTCCCCGGATTGGCAAAACAGGTATCGACACCCGATTTCAAGAGCGTGCGGACGAGACTCTCGGCTCCATTCATTTCAGCTTGCATGGACATTTGCTCTCCTCCTATCCCTCAGAATGACGCCTGACGCAGATTTAAAACCAGAAACAAAGTGGCGGACACGTTCCCATCCGCGCGCTGCCGGAGGTCCAATGCCATCTCACGCTGGCCACGCGCCTGCCGGTGAAACCTGTCGCCGCGCAAGCGATAAACATTCAACATCATCATCGGAAGCGTTCCTTTTCGGAAATATCGCCATAAGACTGCGGCGCGGAAAAGGCGATATGAGGATACCTTTCCCGCGAACCGAGTGTAGCAGATTGTCTTTCTGCATGGATGTACTGATGCCGGTTCCGCCAGGCGAGCGCTCCTCCATCTGCCCGCCTATCGGTATCGTTGTCAGGTGGGCGCGTCTTTGCCGTCGCACCGGCGGACACATTGCGAACAAAAGAGAGGGGTAGTGAAGAGTATATGCAACCGTAACGGGAGGCGGCGCGTCGTGGACCCACCGGCTGGCGGCAAGATCTTCTAGGGCACAAACAAGCGCGAGAACGGATCGCGATTGCCTTTGCTTCTCCGGCAACTCGGGCCGGCAGGTCGGCAGAGGCTAGAATGGGAATGGACACTTTTTCGGAGCAAGGATGGTCGACAGTGATGACTGACACTTTCCACTTTGACGCCTATCGCAGGCCAGACGGCTCGATCGGGCTGAGAAATGACCTGCTGATCCTTTCGATATCTGGGCTGACAGTCCCTATTGCACAGCGGATCGGCGGCATTTTGAAACAGGCCAAGGTTATCACGACCGCCTATACGGGCGGCATCATAGCCGAGGATGCCAGCTTGAGGCTGCGCATGCTGGAAGGATTTGCGCTGCATCCGAATGTCGGCGCCGTGCTCGTGGTCAGCTGCAATTTTCCGGAAGGCCGGAGTTTTCGCGACAGGATTGCCGCGTCGGGCCGCCCGGTCGAAATGCTGGTTCTCGATGACTTCGGTCATGACAGCCTGCGCCTGACCGATGCCGCCGTCAGATCCGGCGCCCGTCTACTCAAGCAATTGTCGGCTGCGCGCCGCAGTCCGGCCGATCTGTCGGAACTGTGCATCGGCGTTGAGTGCGGGCGATCCGACACGACATCGGGGATTGCGTCCAACCCCCTGGTTGGCCATGTCGCCGACGCCATCGCAAACACCGGCGGCAGGGTCATTGCCGGTGAGACGATGGAATGGTTCGGGGCCGAGCACCTTCTGGAAAAGCGCGCCAAAACGCCTGAAGTCATGCAGGCGCTGCGCGATGCGATCAACCGGCGGATAGATCGGGCCGAGGCGGCCGGGATTGACCTGATCGGCACAAATCCGGGTCCGGTCAATATAGCGATGGGCCTTTCGACACTTGAGGAAAAATCGCTCGGCGCCGTCAGGAAATCGGGTTCGGTGCCGATACAGGGCCTGCTACAACAGGGCGAGCCACCCAAGGGGGCTGGCGTCTGGCTGATGGATCAACCCTATTACAGCCCTGAGTCCCTGTCCGGTTTCGTCGCGGCGGGCGCCCACATGATCCTGTTCACCACAGGTCCGGGAAACAATTTCGTCAGCCTGCTGGCGCCGACCATCAAACTGTCGGCCAATGCCGATACCTGCGCCAATCTGACCGAGCAGATCGATTTCGACGCCAGCGCCATTCTGACGGGCGCGCTTGGTTTCGCCGAGGCGACGCAAATGCTGCTGGCGCACATGGTTGACGTCGCTTCGGGAACGCTCACCTACGGCGAGATTCTGTCCGAGGGGGCTGAGACCATCAGCAGATGCGGAGAGTCGCTATGACGGAAAACGCGACGCAATATTCGGGCTTGATGCTCCACAGTGATGACCACGTGGCTCTGGCGCTCATGCCGCTTGAGCCGGGGGACATGGCGCTGATCACGTCGCCGGACGGCGAGCGCCGCGTGGAGATCAGGGAGGTCATACCACGCTATCACAAGTTCACGGTCGAACCGCTTGCCGACAAGACGCTTGTGATCAAGGGGGGAGAGGTGATCGGCATGACCACGAAAAATGTCCCCGCGGGGAGCCATCTGCACATCAGCAACCTGAAAAGTGCACGCTATGGCGTGAATTGAGTTTTGACACCACGTAGGAGGAGAAGCGGTAATGGAGGATATATTCGAGGGCCGCGAACCATCTCGCAAGGTAACAGCGCCCGCCGTCCGCTCTCCCGCGCATTGCCACCAAGGTCGCCGAGCTGCTTGCAAGAGATGTTGCCGATATTCTGCGCGACGTGCGCGCCAGAGACATCGAACGCTGAATCCACGATGCATTGCGGTGAAGCGCGCCGGCTTGACTATCTGGAGATCGTCGCAACACGCCTTTCACGCCGGTTTCCAGCCGCGTTCCGACAAGGGCTGATCCGGCGCCTCGATGGTGATGAAGCTGGCGAGTTCGGGACCGAAGGTCGGCAGCGCCATCGGGCAGCGCACGCCGGGCAGGACGCGCACGTCGAAGAGTTCCTTGATGCCGCCTTCGAGACGCAGCCATTCGACGATATCGCCATTGGCCGTGTTGACGATCTGCAGCCCGCACCAGGCCTCGGCCTTGCGGCGCTCGAGCTCGTCCTGAAGGTTGAGCCCGGAAAACACGCCCTCGCGCCGCGCCAGCGAAAGCCCGACCAGGGCATGGCCGTCATGGAAGGACAGGCCGCGCAGAAAGCCGGGGCAGAAGGCAACGCGCTCGCGGGATCTGCTTTGAAGGTCGAGCCGGGTGAGATAGCCATTGCCGGAATCAAGAAACCACAGCGCACCGTCATGCAGGCGCGGGGAATGCGGCATCGACAGACCTTCGGCGATAATCTCGTCCGTCTCGATATCCACGACCACGCCGCCATCGCGGCGATGCTCGCGCCAGCCGTCGACGATGTCCGATGTCGAGACGGAGGTGACGAAGCGCGGAATGCCGTTCTCCATCGCAAGGCCGTTCAGGTGGCAGCGATCCTCCGGCGCCAGCCGGGAGATGAAGGGCGGGCGCCAGACCGGCTTGAACGAATGGGCGACGCTGTCGGTTGCCAGACACGAATATTTGGTGTTGACGAAAAGCAGCCGGCCGGCGGCGTCGATACCCAGTTCATGGACATCGAGGTCCGATACGGTCTGTCCGCGCCGCGGCACATAGAGCTTGTCGAAATGTTCGTTGGCGCGCTCATTGGGCGCCAGCACGTTTTCAAAGCGCCAGATCTGGGCAAGGCCAGCCAGAAGCAGGCGCTGGGCGTCGCCGATCAGCCCCATGGCCCGCACGAAATTGCGCTGGTGAAGCGACAGCGACCCGTTGGGCAGCGTGCCGACGAGAAACAGCTGACCGGTCTGGTAGGAGGTAAAGGCGAGCGCGCAGTTGTGCATGGCAAGCCACTGCGGAAAGCCGCGCGAACAGGTAACATTGGTCTGCAGCACTGCGGGATCCACCCGCGCCTCAGGTGCATCCGCGCGGTCCGGCACGGGCGGCGCGGCGATGCCGTCGGCGGCACTTTGGTTTTCGGGCGGATCGGCAGGCATGCGGCATTCCTGTGCGTTGGTAGGCTTGGGGAGAGCGGCAACAGCTTTTGCCGCTCTCCAGCGCTTTCGGCAGGCCGTGGCCTGCTGCTTGATCAGAACCGGTAGCCGAACCGCACGGAGCCGACATGCGACTGATAGTCGTCGGCAAACGAGCCGTCATACTGGAACTTCAGCTCCATGCCCTGGCGTTGCGCGAGGTCGAGCCCGATCGAGACATGGCCCACCGTATCGGCGATCGGCGTGAAGGTCGAGAAGCTGTCCATTGAGGAGAGGCCGGCAAACCGCGCCGTCGTCTCCCATTCATCCGATGTCAGGAAGGTCACGCCGAGATCGCCGTAAAGCCGTGCCGGCCAGTTCTCCTTGAACGGAATCCGTGCTCCAAACTCGATGCCCGGGGTCACGCCGAACGCGGTGTCGGAATTGCCGTCGACCATCAGGTTCAACGCGCCCGCGCCGGTTTCGGTATAGCCGAACTGGTGCATGTTGATGACGTCGAAATCCACCTTCGGGCGCATATAGTACTCATCGCCCAGGGCTATTTCATAGGACGCGCGGAACCGGGCGAAGAACATCGCCGAATCCGGTTCGCCCCGCGCCGTGGCCGAGAGCGTGTCGAGGTTGATGTAGCGCTTGGAATCGCCCCAGTTGTAACCCGCGCCGCCGACAAGGCCGAAGAGCCACGGGCCCATTTCCCGCTTCAGCGCGACCGCGCCGGTGAAGGATTGCTGATCCATCTTCTCCGAACCGCTGTCGTTGCGGAACCAACTGTTCTCATAGGTGAGCCCCGAGCCGAGGAACCAGCCATCGCTGAGCTCCGTCTGGCCGCCGATCTGCAGCCCGCCTACCGATTGCGTATAGCCGGAAGCATCGCCATGGGCGTCCTGCGTCGTCTCGCCGCCAAGCACGCGGCTCCACACGCATGAGCCCTCGTCCATCATCACCCCGGTGGTCTCGAAGGCCGGGCAGGACAGCACGCTATTGGCCGCCGCGATCGCCGCAGATGGCGAATCCGCCAGCGGCGCCGCCGCCGTCTGCGAGGCGAGTTCCAGCAGCATGTCGGAGAAGGTGTCCGGCTCGGACTGATGGAACGCGCCGAAGGCCTGGCCGAGCGAAATCTCGTCTTCGGCAAACTTCACTTCCGTTGCGCTGTCGTCGGCAATCTTGTCCCAGGCCTGTTGCATGGCCTTGGAGACTTCGCCGGCATTCTTGCCGAGCGAGACGCCATTACCGGTGAAATACGCATTATCGACCGAGAAACCGTACCAGCCCTCTGCCGATTTGGTAACATCGGTGAAATCGAACACCAGCGAGGAAAGAGCGGTGAGCGTCGAGCTGTCGCTGCCCTCGACCGTCAGAAACTCGCTGCGCGTGTGCGGCAGCAGGGCGTTGGCGTTGATGTCGACGCCCCAGGTCCCGGCGAAATCGCCGGCAATCGTCAGCCGGTCGGCGGTGCCGTGCTCCATGTCGACATCGAGATTGGTGAACAGCCCGCCCTTGCTGGCGCTTTCCGTGCGCCAGTCGATCCGGTCGCTGCGCTTGAAATAGCTGAACGGCGAGAACGCGGTCGAAAGGCCGAGATCGGCGACATCATAGGCGCTGCCCGCCGAACCCACGCCGGCCAGATCGCCGGTAAAGGTCGTGGCAATCGTGTTCCATGCCCCGCCCGGATCAATGCTGCCGGCGTTGAGCACGCTGTCGACGTCCGCGATCGCGCCGGTCACGAACGTGCCCGTACCCTGATTGAGGAGAAGGCTGGTGCCGCCGAGCGCCGCCATCTGCACCGCGCCATTGGCCGCGGAAGACGATGATGTATCGAAGGCGTGGTGCACGACATTGCCTGTCAGCGTGCCGTAGTTGTTATGCGTGATGCTGGTCCGCTTGGCGGCCGACGCATAGACCGCGCCGCCCTGATAGGCTCCGTTCACGGCGGAGGCCGTGGAGCCCGTCAGCGATCCGCCCTTGTCGAGCGTCAGCGTCATGGTCTCGCCGGTGGTCTGGGCCCACACGCCCCATGCGGTCGGGTCCGTCACGGCAACCGAACCGCCGATCGTTACGGCAAGCGATCCGGATTGCGCATTGCCGTCAGCCTCGCCGTTCTTGGTGTTGTTGAAGCGGCCAAGCGTGCCGGCATAGGTCTTGCCGTTCTTCGTGAAGATGCCGCCCGAACCGCCGATGGCCTGCGCCACGATGCCGTGGGCATATTTGCCGCTGGTCTTGACCGATGCGCCGGAGGCGATGGTGACGCCAACGGTGCCGGCGCTGTCGGCATTGCCGTTGTCTGTGTAGTAGAAGTTCGAGCCGCTCGAGAGGCTGTCGTAATAGCCGTAGGAGGCGTTGAGCTTCTGTGCCAGATCGGCCGCCACGCCGCCGCCGCCTGTAATCGTCTGCGCCAGTATCCCGAAAGCGCCATCACCGGAGGTGACGATGGACGCACCTTCCTCAAGGTCGACCGTCACCGCATCGGCGCTGTTGGGCGCCTGTTTCTGGACGAAGGAGATCTCGTCGAGCACGGTTTCAGCCGCCGTCATGAAACCGCCGCCGCCGCTGATCGACTGACCGACGATGCCGACCGAGCGCGTGCCGTAAGTGGTTATCGCGCCGCTGTGGGTGATCGCCGCCTTGCCGCCATGGGCCGTGCCGGGATTGCTGCCGGAGCCCATGGTCACGCTCAAGATCTTCGATATGCTGTCGTCATTGACCGCGCTGTCGGTGCCCAGTGCCGCGCCGAAGAGACCGCCGCCGCCACCGATCGACTGGGCAATGATGCCCTGCGCGGCATCGCCCTTGGTGACGATTTTGGTGTCGGAAAGGGTCTTGACGGTTACCGTGCCCGCCGTCCCGGCATTGCCGTCCGCCTTGCCGCCGAGGCCGATCTTGACCTTGGAAACGGCAAGACCGGAGGAAAAGCCGATGCCGCCGCCGCCCGCGATCGACTGGGCGACGATGCCGTGGGAGGCAAAACCGCCGGTATAGATGCTGCCGGCATAGACCGAGACAGCGCCGCCATCGCCGCCGCTGCCGCCTTGCGAACCGATGGTGAGCGTGGCGCAGCTATCCTTGTCGTCGGAGCTGGAATCGTCGCTGCTCGAACTGCTGGAGCCGCCGGACGTGTCGCAACTGCTGGAGGTGTCGCTGTCATCGGAATCATCGCTGCCCGAGGAGATCGCCACCGCGCCGCCGCCGCCGCCGATCGACTGCGCCACAATGCCGGCCGACATCGTGCCATAGGTGTGGATCGTGCCGGTGCCGACGACCGTGCCCGAACTGTCCTTGCCGATGGTGATCGCCCCTCCGGCTCCACCCGCGCCGCCGGTCGAGCCGACAGTTACGCCGAATGTAAGGGTCTTGTCGTCGCTGTCGTCGTCATCATCGTCATCGTCCTCATCCGATGATGACACCATGGCGAGCGACGTTTCCGTCGCTTCGGCATCATCGCCGCCATCGTCATCATCGTTGTCGTCGTCCTCGTCTTCCTTGATGGAAAGCGAGCTCTTGCCGGAACCGGCCGCGCCGCCGCCGCCCCCGATCGATTGGGCCAGTATCGCATCCGACCAGTCGCCCTTGGTGGTGATCGCGCCTTCGCTCGAAATGCTCACCGCGCCGCCATCGCCGCCCGCCGAACCCTGTGCGCCGAGACCGATGGTGATGTCCCAGTCCGCGTCGCCGCTGCCGCCGCCCCCGGAGGAGGAGCCACCGCCGCCGCCGATCGACTGGGCGAAGATGCCGCGCGACACATGGCCGCCGGTGTAGATCGAAGCGCCGGCGTCATCCATGTGCACGTCGACGCTGCCGCCATCGGTGCCCGCGCCGCCATAGGCGCCGAGCCCGATATTCAACGCGGCCGTCTTGATGCCATCCGCCGCCTTGGTCGAGCCGGAGCCGGTTCCGGCATTACCGCCGCCGCCGCCGATCGAATGCGCCAGAATGCCGTCGGCATAGCCGCCCGTGGTGCTGATCGCGCCGTAATGGCTGACGCTGACGGTGCCGCCGACGCCGCCAACGCCGCCATAGCCGCCGACATAGGAATTGACCGAGACGGCAAAATCCGTGCCCGCGTCGACTTTCTCTTCGTCTTCCGCCAGCCAGGAGGTGATCGATTTGGCCACGGAACTGGCGGTCGCATCGCCGCCATTGCCGCCGCCGCCGCCGATGGACTGGACCACGAGGCCGGCCGCGCCATCGCCGGATGTCTGAATTCTGGAGGTCTTGTAGACATGCGCCTCGGCCGTGCCGCCATCGCCGCCCGCGCCGCCGATCCCGCCATGGGCGATCGAAACGGAAAACGAGATCGTGTTGCCGTCCTCGTCGAACGGCACGCCGGCGGCAATCGCCTTGGAGGAGGCCTGGCCGCCCGAACCGCCGCCGCCGCCGATCGACTGGACGACGATCCCCTGTGCATCCGTGCCGCTGGTGGCAACAACGCCGTTGGTATAGACCTTCGCGTCGCCCCCGCTGCCGCCGTAAGCGCCGGAGCCACCATGGGCAATCGAGATGTCGATGCCGAAACCGGCGCTGGTCGATTTGCCATTGCCGCCGATCCCGCCGCCGCCGCCGATCGACTGCACCAGAATGCCGGTGCCGTGGTCGCCCTTGGTCGAAAGCGCGCTGTAATCGCTGGCGCCCTTCGTGCCCGAGCCGAATTGGGTGACCTTTGCCTGGCCACCCGCACCGCCGGCGCCGCCCGAACCGCCGGTCGCGCTGGAAAAGAACAATCCCCAGGCGGTTGCCTGACCGCCCGCGCCGCCGCCGCCGCCGATCGACTGGGCAACCATGCCCATGGCATAGTCGCCGCCAAGGGTGATCGATGTCGAAGATTCTGTGACGAGATCGACGGTTCCGCCCGCGCCGCCGGGCCCGCCGGCGCCGCCGACGGTGTGGAATAGGCCCTTCTTGTTCCGGCCCTGGCCGCCGCCGCCGCCGATCGATTGCGCGACGATGCCGTGCGCCTCCGAGCCCACCGTGGTCAGATTGCCGTAATTGTGAACGGTGACCGCCCCGCCATTGCTGCCGCTGCCGGATGACGAACCCGTTCCCGCGCCGATCGCCCCCGTGGCGCCGGTGCCGGTATTGACGCCGCCGCCGCCGCCGATTGATTGCGCGAGGATCGCGATCCCGCCGCCAAGCGCCGTCTGGTCGGAACTGCTGGCCGAAGTCTTCGCGCCGGCATAGCCGCCATAGGTGGAAATATTGCCCTTGTTCGTGACGGTGACCTGACCAGGGGCCGAGCCGGCGGTCTGTCCGCCAATCGTCTGGCCGCCGCCCGGATCGGAAACCGCCGAGCCGGTGGCGTAGCTCGTGGTCGATATCGTTCCGGTGGACTGCAAAAGGCCGCCGCCGCCGCCGATCGATTGGGCGACGATGCCGTGCGAATCGATGCCGTAAACGGTGATGTTGCCCGAATTGGTCACCGTCACGTCGCTGCTGGTTGACCCGCTGGCGCTGGTGTCTCCCCAGGTCAGCGCGCCGGTGCCGGCATTGGTGTAGATCCCGTCGCCATCGGCAGCCGAGGCCGACTGCGCGATGATGCCGTGCGAATGATCGCCGGACGTGACGATGGAAAAATCGCTGGAGACCGTGACCGCGCCCGCCGGCGCCCCCATCCCCTTGGTCTGCTTGAACGTCGATGTGCCGCCGCCGCCCAGCGACTGGGCGATAATGCCGCTCGCGTTGCTGCCGCCGGTCGAGATCGTGCCGCCGCCTGAAACGGTCACGTGAACCGCCGAGCCATATCCGCCTGGCCGCTCATTGTCGTCCTTGTCCGTCTCGTAGGACGTGCCGCCCTGGCTGAGCGCGAAAATCCCCGGCGACTGTGAGCCGCTGGTCTTGATGGTTGTCGTTGACGCGCCATAGACATAGACGTTCGACTGGACCGCGGAACCGCCGAACATCGCCTGCTTGCCGCCTTCGGCAAGGCCGTTGCCGCCGCGCGCGATCGCCGCGATCGCGGCACCCGTCTCGCGTGTCAGCTGAACCGTGTGGTTGTTGAGCCAGAGATTGACCGCGCCCGCGGACTGCGTGCTGATCGTTCCGGCCATCGGTTTGGAGGAGGTGCCAACCTGCACCTTGGCTGCCGTATAGGCCTGGCGATTCTGCCAGTTGGTTGCGCTCAGGTCGAAGCTGTTTCCGCCATTGCCGCCTTGCACGCCATCGCCGAAACTGTTGACGTTGTAAGGCGTATTGCCGCCATAGGATGCAGCGAGGATCGCCGGTCCGCTGGCGGTGGCGGAGACCGAGGCCCCGGCATAAACATATACGGAATCGCCGTCCCCCGATCCGGAGAAGTCGCTGTCGCTGCTGTAAGTCGAGGGTCCACCGATGCTTAGCGCGGCAATTCCGAAACGGGAACCGGAGACAGTGCCGTAGGATTTGACGGTAACGGCGAAACCGCTGCCGGCATATTGTTTTCCGATATCGTCGGCATGCTTGTTGGTGCCGCCCTGCGAGAGCGCGAAGATGCCGCCGCCGACCGTGCTCGACACATCGCCGGAGCTTATGATCGTCACCGCGCCGCCATTGCCGGCGCCGGTCTTCATGTTGTCGTCGGAGCCGCTCCAGTTGAGCGCGCCGAGCGAGACCGCGCCGAGCGCATTATACTGCGTATCCGAGACGCGAAGGTCGCTGAGCGTTATGCTTCCGCCCGGGGCGAACAGCAATTGCGTGCCGCCGGCCTCGGTGACCGTGATATCGGCATTGTTGGTGACGCTGACGCCAAATCCCGACCAGGCCCAGTTGGAATGGACGTTGTAGGTCTGGCCGCGATAGGTGTCACTGCCGCCATCACCGACATTGTAGAGCGCCATATAGGGGCCGCCATAGGCATATTGCGGGCCTGTCAGGGTTCCGGAGCCTATGGTGCAACTGATCGTCTGGCCCGCGACATCAGTGTTTCGCTGCTGGAACTGGTCTACATCGATATTTGACGCCGTCTCCGTCGTCACCGAAGAGGGATTGCAGCTCACCGCCGCATAAGCGCGGGTGTACCCGCGCGAATAGAGCGGCAGCGGAACGCCGGCAAGCGTTCCGGCAATGGCGGTGGACTGGAACAGGATCGACGAGGCGATCCATTTCATCCGTTTCCGGTCTGCGGGACGCTCCGCCGCTTTCCGAGTGTCAGACCTGTTCATGCGTATTGTCCCCCCAGGCCGCCACTTTTAGCGGTACTTCATATGACAATACGTGTTTTACCCGGTTTGATCAGGAAATTTTCCGCCAAGGCCGCCGGACGCAGGACTTTTTTTGGTATTTTTGGCCAAACTCCGGGCTGAATCGCGGATCCCAAGCGACGGATTCCGCTCGCGAATTCAATTGGCGAATCAGTCTGCGACGCGGCCGAAGGTCTCGAAGAATGCCTTGGAAGCGCCGTCGGGCGCCTTGCCGACGCCCCAGCGCATCAGCGTCGAGGCGTCCTCGGAAAAGCACCAGTACTGGCCGATGATCACGTCGCCGTCGAGCTGTTCCAGCACCTGGAATTCGAGGGTGCCGAGCTGGCGGATGCGCACTTCGTTGTAGCGGGCATTGCCCGTAATCGGCGCGGGCTTGTCGTCGAGCGTCGCATCGAACTTGTTGATGTAGAGCTTGTCGGGATTGGTGTCGTTGACGCCCTCATAGGCGAGGAAATTCTCCGCGAAGCGCATGGTTAGCGTCAGGCGGAAGCCGGTGGGAAACAGGCCGTTGCTCCAGTAGCTCTGCGGATGTTGCGACCGGTAGATTCCGCTCAGGCGCGTATTGTCGAAGCGTTTCGGTTCGATGGCGGGGAGACCCTGGCCCGTGGCGAGAGCGTCGATCAGCATGGTGGTCACTTTCATTCTGTTGTCGGAAGGGAAGGGCGGGTCAGCTTCACCTGCGGCCGGCATTGCGAAGCGTCGGGTCAAGCTGGTCGCGTAGCCAGTCCCCGACGATCGAAACCGACAGCGCCAGGAAGAAGATGATCGCGCCCGGGAACATGGTGAGCCACCACGAGGTCAAGAGCCGGTCACGCCCGTCGCTCATGATCTGGCCGAGGCTGGTCATCGGCGGCTGGACGCCGAGGCCGAGGAAGCTCAACGCCGTTTCCAGAAGCACCGTCAGCGGCAGGTTGATGGTGAACTGCACCAGGATGACGTTGAAGATATTGGGCAGGATATAGCGCAGATAGATCCGCGCGGGCGATGCCCCGAGAACCCTTTCGGCCGTGACATAGCCGCGTTCGCGCACCGAAAGCGTGGAGGCGCGCACCAGACGGGCATAATTCTCCCAGCCGCTGAAGCCGACCATGATCACGATCAGCAGCAGGCTGCTCTTGAACAGCGCCAGCACGAAGAGCGCGATGATGATAATCGGGACGGAGGCCTGGACATCGACCGCCATCATGATCAGCGTATCGGCCTTGCCGCGCCGCCCGCCTGCGATCAGCCCGAGAAGCGAGCCGAACACCGCGCCGATCAGCGTGCCGAAGATGGCGACCAGAAGCGTCACCTTCGCGCCCATGGCAAGCCGCGCCAGCAGGTCGCGGCCGCGCCCGTCCGTGCCGAGAACATGGTCCCAGGTTCCGCCGAGAAAGACCGGCGGCTCGAACCGGTCGAGTAGCGAGGTCTGGCGGAAATCGTAGGGCGTGAGGAAGCCGCCGAACAGGGCGAACAGCACAAACAGGATAACGAACCCAATGGAGATGCGCACCGCAAGCGGCATATCGCGGAAGGTATTCATGACGCAGCCCTCCGGATTCGGGGGTCGAGAAACGAATAGAGGATATCGACCGCGAGATTGGCGAAGGTCATCGAGAAGGTGACGGCCAGCACCAGGAACTGCACCACCGCGATATCGCGGGTGGCGACCGAGCGCACCAGCAACTGCCCGACGCCCGGCCATGCGAACACCTGCTCTGTTACCACCGCGCCGGCGACGAGACTGCCGAGGCTGAGGCCAAGCATGGTGACGATCGGTATGGCGGCATTGGGCGCGGCATGCCGCCACAGACGTCTTGATGCCGGCACGCCGCGCGCCTCGAGCGCCATCATGAAGGGCTGGTTGATCGTCTCCAGCAGCGAGGATCGGGTAAAGCGGGCAAAGGCGCCCATCGAGGCAAGCCCCAGCGTCGCCGCCGGCGGCAGCAGCAGAAGCAGCGAAATCTGGCCGTTTGCCGCCGCGCCGAAGAACACGCCGAAGACCAGCGCGCCCGTCAAAATCACCACGAGACCGAAGAAGAAGTTCGGCATCGCGAAGGCGAACACCGAAAAGCCCATCACCAGCCGGTCGACGAAACTGTTGCGATTGAGGGCTGCGACCGCGCCGATCGAAATGCCGAAGATCACCGCGATGGCAAGCGCCGTTCCGCCCAGCATCAGGGTCGCCGGAAGCCGTTCGAGAAACAGCGTCAGCGAGGATTTTCCGGTGTGGATCGAATAGCCGAAATCGCCCTGAAACAGGCCCAGAACGTAATTGGCGTATTGAACCGGCAGTGGCTTGTCGAGTCCCAGCTTGACGCGATAGGCCTCCACGACCTCGGGCGGCGCATCCGGCGGGGCGAGCGCCTGCGCCGGGTCTCCCGAAAGCCGGATGAAGAAGAACACGATCGTCACCGCGATCAGCAGCGTTGCCAGCGAACGCAGAATGCGGAACAGGATCACCCGGGTCATGAAGGATCGCCTCCCGTGGCTGCAGCGTTTCCGGCGCGGGCGAGAGACGAGGTTGCGCGACCGGCGCGGTCGGGAACCGCGTCGAGCAGCGTGCGCGTGTAGTCATGGGCGGGCGTCACCAGAACCTGCGAGGCCGGCCCCTGTTCCACCGCCGCGCCGCGATACATGACCGTCACCGCGTCGCAGATCGAGGCGGCGACGCGGAGGTCGTGGGTCACGAACAGCATGGCGAAGCCGAGCTTTTTCTGCAGCGACGCAAACAGCGCCAGGATTTGTGCCTGGATCGAGACATCGAGGGCCGAGATCGCCTCGTCGGCCACAAGAATTTCCGGCTCCACCACCAGCGCGCGGGCAATGCAGAGCCGCTGGCGCTGGCCGCCGGAAAATTCATGCGGGAAACGGTCGAAGGCCTGTTCCGGCAGACCGACCAGCGCAAGCATTTCGCGGGCGCGTTCGGCTGCCTGCTTCCGGGTCGCGCCATGGATCAGCGCGCCCTCGGCAACGCTCCTCCCGGCCTTCTGCCGCGGGTTGAGCGCGCTGAACGGGTCCTGCTGCACAAGCTGGATTCGTTTGCGCATGGCGCGCGTCATGCCGGTCGCGGTGATATCCGCGCCGTCGAGGATCACGGTTCCGCCGGAGAGCGGCTCGAGCTGGAGGATGCCGCGCACCAGTGATGATTTGCCCGATCCGCTTTGGCCGACAAGGCCATGGGTCTCGCCGCGCTTCAGGACAAGCGATACGCCCCGCACGGCCTCGATGGCGCGGTTGCCGAAAACGCCGTCGCGCTGATGATAGGTGATGGCGATATCGCGCGCTTCCAGCACCACAGGCTTGTCTTCGCCCGAGGGCTTGGCGCCTGGTTTCGGCAGGCTTTCCAGCAGGCGGATCGTGTAGGGATGGCGGGGCTTTTCGAAAATCGCATCGCGAGTGCCGGTCTCCACGACCTCGCCCTCGCGCATCACCATCACGCGGTCGGCGATATCAGCAACCACGGACAGATCGTGGGTGATGAACAGCAGGCCGGCCTGGAATTCGTGCTGCAGCTCGCGGATCAGCGCCAGGATTTCCGCCTGCGTGGTCACGTCGAGCGCCGTCGTCGGCTCGTCGGCGATCAAGAGCGCCGGCTTCAGCGCCAGCGCCATGGCAATCGCGATCCGCTGGGCCTGCCCGCCGGAAAGCTGGTGGGGATAGGATTTGTGAATGCGCTCGGGATCGGCAAGCCGCACGGCCGTGATCATCTCCAGAGCACGGCTCCTCCGCGCCCGCGCCGAACCCATGCCGTGGACCTGCAACAGTTCCTCGATCTGCTTTCCGACCGTCATTACCGGATCAAGCGTGGCTGCCGGCTCCTGAAAGATCAGGCCGATCCGGTCGCCCCTGATGCGGCGCATCGCCGACCGGTCGCCGACGGGAAGCGGCGCGCCCTCGAACACGATCTCGCCTTCAGTCTTCATCAGCCCGCGCGGCAGCATGTCGAGCAGGGCCTGCGCGGTGATCGACTTGCCCGAGCCGCTCTCGCCGACGAGACAGACGCATTCGCCCGGCCGGATCGAAAGGTCGAGGCCACGGACCGCATGGTCGCGGTCCGCGCCTTCCGGCAGCGCTATCGTCAGGCCGCGGATTGCGAGCAGGTCGGTCTGACGGTCAGCCACCGGCGTTTCCTAGGGTTCGATCGTCAGGAAGTCGCTGGTGAAGATCGTCAGCTGCGAGCTGCCCGGGTCCCACTCATACTTGTCGCTCATGGCGAAGGTCTGGACATTGCGCCACAGATACATGCCCGGCGTGACGTCTTCCCAGTCCTTCACCAGATCGAGATAGGCGGCATTCTTCTCCTCGAAGGTCTGCGCCCGCTCGAACCGCTCGCCATCGGCCAGGAAAGCTTCGGTCGGGGTCCAGGTGCGGTGGGCAGCGGTGACGCGGCTTGACGACGGGCCCCAGTCCAGCCACAGCGGACGGTAGGGGTCGCCGGTGAACTCGGATGACATCGACATGTTGAGCATGTGGAACGGTCGCTGATAGGCGAGCGAGAAGTTGTCGACGATGTTGAGTTCGACATTGATGCCAAGGTCGCGCCACATCTCGACCATGTATTCGGCGGCCGCCTCGTAGTTCGGATAGAAGCCGCGCACGATATTCCAGGTCAGGGTCTGGCCGTCATAATCGCTCTCGGCCAGGAATTCGGCCGCGCGCTCGGGGTCATAGCCATAGGTCGCCTTGCGGTCGGGGTCGAAATAGGGGCCGTATTCCGGGAAGTTGAACGGCGTCGGCGTAAACGTCATGCCGTTCCACAGCGCCTCGGTAATGGCGTCACGATCGATCGCCATCACCATCGCCTTGCGCAGATTGGCGTCCACCAGCGGATTGTCGTCCATGCCCTCGATGGTGAGCGTGTTGAAGGCGAACATCGGATAGTTGCCGATCTGGTTGACGATCAGGTGAACGCCGTCGGTGGCTTCGACCGCCTCCAACTGGTCGATCGGAACGCTCATGATCAGGTCGTAATCGCCCGAGACGAGGCCGGCATAGCGGGTCGAAAATTCGGGCACGATCTTCCAGGTCACGCTTTTGAGCGGCGGCGCGCCGTCCCAGTAATCGTCATAGGCGACGGCCACGGCATGGTCGGAGGGATCGAAATCCGTGATCATGTAAGGACCGGTCCCGATCGGCTTCTGTCCGAAGGCCTCGGTGCCGACGCTCTCATAATAGTCCTTCGGCAGAACATAGCCGATCGGCGTCGTCAGACGGTTGATGAAGGTCGGGTCGGGAAAGGCGGTCTCAAGGTCGACCGTATAGTCATCGACGACGGTGACGCCGACAAGCCCGCGCGCATAGTTCTTGCCGCGCGGTGCCAGCGGCTTTTCGCCCCACAGGCGCTCCTCGGACAGCGAGAAGGCGACGTCCTCGGCGGTCATCGGATCACCGTTCTGGAAGGTCACGCCTTCGCGCAGGTGCAGCCGCCAGGTGGTCGGCGTCACCTGCTCCCAGCTCGTGGCGAGCCCGGGGATGATGGTGTTGCCTTCCGGATCCTCGAAATAATTGCGCTTCACCAGCGTGTCGAAGACATTGCCGTAGACCCGGCCGCCGGTGGTCGAAAGGCCGATCACCGGGTCGAGCGTCGACCAGAGATTGTCGACCGCAAAGGCGAAATCCGGACGGCTATCTTCCTGCGCGAAGGCCGGGGCCGTTGCCAGCGGCGATACGCCCGCGCCGAGCGCGAGCATGGCGGTCGTCAGTAGCGTTCTGCGTTTCAACATGATGTGCGATCCCTCTGAAAATCATTTCTTCTGGCGCGCCGTTTGCCCGCCATTTTGCTGACGATGCTGTTGCGATCCTTCAGGCGGTCTTCCGCCCCCGGCGCATCGCCGCCGGTTCAAACCTGTAGTCGCGCTCATTGACGAGCGACGGGATGGAGCGGCGGGTCGCTTCCACCTTCGAAAGGTCGAGATCGGCGACCGCAAGCCCGATGCGCTTGCCCATGTCCTCCACGACCGTGCCCCAAGGATCGACGATCATCGACTGGCCCCAGGTTTCGCGCCCGTCATCGTGATGGCCGCACTGGGCCGCCGCCACGACATAGCAGCCGTTCTCGATTGCGCGGGCGCGCAGCAGCGTCGGCCAGTGCGCCTCGCCCGTGGACATCGCAAAGGCGGACGGGATGAACAGGATCGTCGCGCCGGCATGGGCATAATCGCGGTAGAGATGCGGGAAGCGCACATCGTAGCAGACCGACATGCCGAACGGTCCCCAGGGCGTTTCGGCGAGAACGGCCTCTCCGCCCGGCGCATAACGGTCGGATTCGCGGCGCGAAACCTCGCCCGGAAGATCGACGTCGAACAGATGAATCTTGTCGTAGCGCGAGACGATCGCGCCGCTGCCATCGATCAGGTGACTGGTGTTGGAGAACCGGCCGCCATCCGCGCCGGCAAGCGGCGTCGAGCCGGTGTGGATCCACAGCCCGTATTTCGCCGCGAGTTCACGGCAGGCGGCGACAAACGGATCGCGCGCCTCGTCGGTGACGGAAAGGCGGGCGGAGGCGACATCCTTGTTGACCATGCCGGAAGCCTCCGGAAGCGCCAGCAGTTCCGCGCCCGCCGCATGGGCCTCGGCGGCAAGTCCCGTGACGATCTCGATATTGCGCGCATGGGTGTTGGAGGAACACATCTGCGCCATTGCCAGCCGGAGTGTCGCGCGGTCGCCCCTTGTCGTTTTGGTCATCCTCGGTGCCTCCGGCCGGTTTGCAATGCCTTCGAAAACGGCAGAGCTGAAAAACAGATCAACGACAGGCTACGGTGAGAAATTCGACAAAAAAAGTACAAAATTTCCCCTTCTCGTCTATAAATCTAACATATTTTTGCATGACCGGGAGAGACCGACATGGCCCAGGATCGCTTGCCGCCGCTGAGGGCGCTGAAGACGCTGGAAGCCTTTCACCAGAGCGGATCGGTTACGGCGACGGCGCGGGTTCTGAATGTCTCGCATTCCGCCGTCAGCCATCAGTTGAAGCAGATCGAGGATTGGGCCGGCATTCGCCTGATGCGGCGGGACGGACGGCAGACGGCGCTGACGGAGGCGGGCGACAGCCTGGCGCAGGTCATCAATGAAAGCTTCGGCGCGATCCGTCACGAGATCGACCGGCTGACCATGCGCGAGAAATTGCCGGTCTCGGTTGCGGCGCTGCGCTTCGTCATTCCCAACTGGCTGCTGCCTGAAATCGAAGCCTTCATGGCGGAGCACCCGGATGTTTCCGTCTACGTTCAGGAGCATATTTCAGACCAGCCGGTGAGCCCGGAACCCGATCTCATGATCGGCTTTTCGCTTGACGGCCAGATTCCGCAAGGGGCCGAACCGATCATCCCCGGTTCGGCGATCCCGGTCTGCGCGCCGTCCTACCAGGCTCGCCATAACGTAAGACGCGAAGCCGACATCGCCCGCGCCACGCTGCTGCATGACGAGGACATGCGGATGTGGCGCACATGGCTGTCCGCCGCCGGCATGGAGGGGAAGGCCGACGGCGAGGGGCGTCGGCTGTTCTTCTCCGGCTCGGCGCTGATCTGCGATGCGGCGCTGAGCGGGCTCGGCGTCGCGCTCTGCCGGGAGGCGCTGATCGAGCCTTATCTTGCGCGCGGAGACCTGGTGCGCCTGTCCGATATCCGGATCGACCATGCTTCCGTCTATTATCTGGCGCTGTCCCAGCACGGCATGGATCGTCGCACCGCCAGGGCGCTTGCCGACTGGCTGCTGGAACGCTCAAGCCTTGGCCGGGCCGGCGCTCAGGCCAATCGCGTCCGCCGCAGCGTTTCGGAGGGGCTTTCGCCATAGGCTGCGCGGTAGGCCGAGGCGGCGCGGCCGAGATGGCCGAAGCCGGAGGCCAGCACGGCGTCGGCGACCGAAAGCCCGGGGCCGGGCTTGAGAAGCAGCTCGCGCAATTTCTGAAGGCGGGCCTTCTGCACGGCGTCGGACAAGGTGTGGCCGCGGGCCTTGCGATAGGCATCCTGCAGGGTGCGCAGCGGCAGGCCGGCGGCGGCGGCGATATCCGCCATCGCGATCGTATCGGCGGCGCGCGTCTGGATGAACTCGTCGGCCTTCTGCACCGATAGCGGCCCCGCCGCGGCGGCGGGGGCGTGCAGCATTTCGGAGCGGTTGTTCTCCAGCCCGATGAGGAGCAGCGACAGCAACCCGTCGCGCAGCATGACGCGGTAGGAATCCGGCAGCGCCTCGCCGCCTTCCGCCGCCTCGAACAGCAGCCGGGCGTGGGACATGACGCTGGCGCCCACCGGCGTCGTCAGATCGACGCCGGGTTCGAATTCGAGCGGCGTCGCGGCGCGATGGGTCAGCGTCTCGAAGAAATCCTCGACCACGCGGCGGCGCATCAGCACGATCAGCTTTTCGCAATTCTCGCGCCAGACCATGCGCGAGGCGAGCGTCGGCGACAGCAGCGAGGCGCGCCGGCCGGCCTCGGCCTCGGTCACACGCGTGCCGCAACGCACATGCGCTGCGCCGGCGACGGGAAGCTGCAGCAAGAAGAAATCGGAAAGTTCTCCCGGATCGATCTCAACCTCGGCCCCGTAGGCGACGAAATTGACCGAGTAGCCCGGCTGCTCGACGACGTTGTGGACGGCGTGGAAACCCCCGGCGCGCCTGTCATGCACGGTCAGGAAATGGGGACAGAAGATGCGGCCGATCGCATCCCGCGCCTCGTCGACGCTTCTGGTGTCGACAAGACCATGCTGCTTCAAAGGTGTGGCATGCGCATCGATCATCGGGGGCTTCCCAATCGAAAACAAGGCACGTCTGCCGAAAACGGACAAGGCGTTGCGCAATCCGGATTGCGGTTCGTCAAGTTCGGCGGATGATTAATTTAAACATAAAATGAATGGGAAATCCATTCGCAATCGCGGGAACGAAAATATGGGAAGCGGACTCTTCCGTGCCGGCATGCGTCGCCTTGCCGGAGGCGTGACCATCATCACATCGCTGGATGCCGAAGGGCGGCGCTGCGGGATCACCGCGACGGCGGTCTGCTCGCTGTCGACTGATCCGCCCTCGCTGGTGGCCTGCGTCAATCGCGAGACTTCGATCGCGGCAGTGGTCGAACAGCGCGGCGTCTTCGCCGTCAACGTGCTGGCGACAGCCCAGCGTGCGGTTGCCGAAACCTTCGCCGGCCGCACCGGCCATCAGCGCGAGGACCGGTTTTCGGTCGGCGACTGGGGCGTAGCCGAAACCGGCGCGCCGGTGCTGGCCGATGCCGCCGTCAGCTTCGATTGTCGGCTCGCCGAAACCGTTACCTTCGGCACCCACATGATTTTGATCGGCAAGGTCGCCGCGACGCGCTGCGCCGAAGGCGAGGCGCCGCCGCTGCTTTATGGCGACGGCGCCTTCCTCACGACCTGCCTGGCGGCATCGCCGGCCTGATTTTTCGAAATCTCTTGCAACAATAAAGGGGAAGCCATCATGAAAGGTCTGAACGGAAAGACCGCCATCATATCCGGCGGCGCGACACTGATCGGCCAGGGCATCGCAACGGTGCTTGCGGGTTACGGCATCAACGTCGTGATTGCCGATATCAACGCCGAGGCTGGCGAAAAGGCGGCGGCGGCCACCGGCGCGCGCTTCATCGCCACCGACATCACCAAAGACGAGGATATCGCCGCGCTGGTGGCAAAGACGGTCGAGCAAACCGGCCGGCTCGACTATCTCGTCAACGTCGCCTGTACCTATCTGGACGAGGGTGCGGAAACCAGCCGCGCCGACTGGCTCGCAGCCCTCGACGTCAACATTGTCGGTTCGGTGATGTTGATGCAGGCGGCACGTCCGCATCTTGCCGCAAACAAGGGCGCGATCGTCAATTTCGGCTCGATTTCCGCCCGCGTTGCCCAGACCGGGCGCTGGGTCTATCCGGTCTCCAAGGCCGCGATCCTGCAACTGACGCGCAACCAGGCCATGGACCTCGCCCCCGAGGGCATTCGCGTCAACGCGGTCTCGCCCGGCTGGACATGGTCGAACATCATGCAGGAGTTGACGCACGACACGCGCGCCAAGGCCGATAATGTCGCCAAGCCCTTCCATCTGCTCGGCCGCACCGGCAGCCCGGACGAGGTCGGCGAGGCGGTCGCCTTCCTGCTTTCCGACAGCGCGAGCTTCATCACCGGCACGGATATCCGCGTAGACGGCGGCTACACGGCGATGGGGCCGGAACAGGCCGACCCGGCGATCCCGCTGCTGATGGACTAGAGCGCGTTTCGATCTGATTGGATCAGATCGGCGCTCTCAGCCTTTTTTCACGCGTTTCCGGACGGAAAACCGGTATCCACTTTTCCTGGAAACGCTCTGATACCGCAACAACAAACAATCCACGAAAAGGGGAATGACATGACGAAACATTTCACCATTGTTGGCGGCGGCCAGTCCGGCCTCCAGCTCGGCATCGGCCTTCTGAAGGCCGGCCATGCCGTGCGCATCGTCCAGAACCGCACAGGCGAGGAGATCGAAAAGGGCAAGGTCCTTTCCAGCCAATGCATGTTTGATGCGGCACTCCAGAACGAGCGCGATCTCGGCATCAATTTCTGGGAGGCCGAATGCCCGACGGTCGATTCCATCAACTTCACCGTACCCGCGCCGGATGCGCCGGGCGTCAAGGCGATCGACTGGAACGGCAAGCTCGACAGCTACGCCCAGAGCGTCGACCAGCGGGTGAAGATCCCGCGCTGGATGAAGGAATTCACCCGTCTCGGCGGCGACATGGTCATCCATGATGCCAGCCTCGATGATCTCGAAACCTATGCGAAGGAGAGCGATCTGGTGATCGTCGCCGCCGGCAAGGGCGACATCGCCAAGATGTTCGAACGCGACGCCGAGCGCTCGCCCTATGACCGGCCGCAGCGCGCGCTGGCGCTGACCTATGTTACCGGCATGGCCCCCCGCCCGGATCACTCGGCGGTCAGCTTCAACCTCATCCCGACGGTCGGCGAGTATTTCACCTTCCCGGCGCTGACGACCACGGGCCCCTGCGACATCATGGTGTTCGAGGGCATTCCCGGCGGGCCGATGGACTGCTGGAAGGGCGTGGTGTCGCCGGAGGATCATCTGGCGAAGTCAAAATGGATTCTCGACACCTTCCTGCCATGGGAAGCCGAGCGCAACACCGATATCGCGCTCACCGACGACAACGGCATTCTCGCCGGCGCGTTCCCGCCCACGGTGCGCAAACCGGTCGGGCGTCTGCCGTCCGGAGCCATCGTGCTCGGTATGGCCGATGCGGTCTGCCTCAACGATCCAATCACGGGGCAGGGGTCGAACAACGCCTCCAAGGCGGCGAAATGCTATCTCGACGCGATCCTCGCCCATGGCGACAAGGCCTTCGACGAGGCCTTCATGGTCGCCACCTTCGAGGCTTATTGGGCTTACGCGCAGTTCGTGGTCGGCTGGACCAACGCGCTGCTCGCCCCGCCGCCGCCGCATGTGCTCAACATCATGGGCTCGGCCCAGGCCTATCCGGAGCTGGCGAAACGCATCGCCAACGGCTTCAACGATCCGCGCGATTTCTTCCCATGGTTCGCGGTTCCCGAAGAGGCGGATGCCTATCTGACACGGCTTGCCGCTTAAAGGCCTGGATCCCGGACAGGGATGAACTTCTCCGTCCCCTCGGACGGAGAAAGCCTACCCTCTCTACGGATGTCATCCTCGGCCTTGTGCCGAGGATCTAACCACGGTTCCGCGCGAGCAGCGTAGGCGGTCTGGAAGGGCTTTGATTTGGCCTCGTCCGAGACGCCCGTCGCGTTGATGCGTGCTTGGATGCTCGGGACAGGCCCGAGCATGACGCCGAAAAAATAGGGTAGGCTTCCTCAATAAGTTTAGGGCGTGGCAATCTCACGCTGCCCCGGTCCGACCATTGCACCACGGTGGACTTGATGCCACGCATTGTATCAATATGATCGTCTGTCGCGGCAGGGGGCCGCATGTCCTGGAGGGGACGGTTTTGGACTTCGAGAACACGGTGAGCTATCGGGCGAGCGACCCGCTCGAAGCCGAATACTACATGACCCGGTCGTTCTGCGATCATCGCCTCGAGGTCTATGCCGGCCGCGAGGTCGGCTTTCGCCACCATGCCGTGAAGACGGCCTGCGGGGCCTTCAACCGCCTCGAATACGGCGCCGAGATCGAGGTCAGCGCCCACGGCTTCGAAGAATTTTACATGCTGGAAATGCCGCTGAGCGGCGGGGTGCGGATCGATTTCGGCAAGGAGGAGATCAGCTCCGCCCCCGGTCAGGCGCTGCTCCTGTCGCCCGGGCCGCGGTTCCGGTCGCGCTGGCAGGCCGCGACCCGGCAGTGGATGCTCCAGATCGATCGCTGTCGGCTGGAGCAGCGGATCGCGCGGCTCACCCATCGCGCGAGCGCAGAAACGCCAATCTTCGATCCGGTGATCGATCTGAATAGCGCGCATGGAAGGCGTCTTGTGGAGGCATTTCAGGTGCTGGCGGCCGATTTGTCCGAGAGCGGCGACGCGGACGATCCGCACCGCGAGGCGATCACCGATCGGATCATAGACCTCATCCTAGGCAATATTCCCTATCTGAACGGCCAGTCGGTCGTGCCCGACCGCCTCAGCGCCACGCCGCGCCATGTGAAACGGGTGATGGACCTGTTTCACGCCCGCTTCGGCGAACGGCTGTCGATGTCTGCTGTCGCCTGGGAGATCGGCGTCTCCGAACGGGCCCTCTATGAAGGCTTCCAGCGCCACTACCAGAAGACGCCCTATGAAATGTTGAGCCGGATTCGCATGGAGGAAGCCCGGCGACTGATCGTCGAGGACGGGCTGTCGGCCAGCGCCGCCGCCCGGCGCGTCGGCATGCGCCATCTCGGCCGCTTCTCCTCCGCCTACCGCGCCCTGTTCGACGCCCTGCCGTCCGAGGACAGCAAGAGCCGGCACTGAAGGCCGCCGCCGCCGTGCTACTGCTGCGGCCCGTCTTATCCACATCCTGCATAAATCGCCGTTTGGCGCGGCCAAAACCCCGCGCGCGGGATGACAAGCGCATGACATTGCCGCATCTTCCGCTGCAATGACACGATATCTGAAAATGCGCAGGAAGGCAGTTTGGCAATGAGTGCCGGAACGGAGATTGAGGAAACGAGGGCGCGCGGGCGCGCCCTGCCGGAAAGGGCGCTTTTGAGCTGCTATTTCCCGCTGGGGGATCAGCAGGTCTCCCCGGACCTTCTGGACATCTATGCCGGCGAGGGGGTCGACGTGATCGAGATCGGCATGGCCTCGCCCGATCCGTTTCTCGACGGCCCGGATGTCCGCCAGTCGATGCAGCGCGCCGATCGCGGACGCTGGCGGACGGACCTCGATGCCGTGCTGGAGAGGCTGGCGAAATTTCGGGATCCGCCGCGCGCCCTTTTGATGACCTATGCCGATCCGGCCCATCCGGGTCTTGTCGACAGCGATCTGTGGCGCGGGCTCGACAGTCTTCTGGTGGTCGCGAAACACGACGACCCGCTGGCCATGCGGCTGGAGCGGTCCGCCGCCGAGAATGGCGTGGCGCTTTCGCCGTTTTTGTCGCTGCCGCTCAACGAAAACACCATCGAGCGCGCGCGCGAGGCCGGCTTCTACATCATGTTGCAGGCCCATGCGGGCGCGACCGGACCGCGCGAGACGCTCGATCCCGAAAACGGGGCGCGCATCGCGCGATTGCGAGCGGCGGGCGCGAGGCGGCCAATCCTTCTCGGCTTTGGCATTTCCGGCGGCCGGCAGGCGCGCCAGGCGATGGAGCTCGGCGCCGATGGCGTGATCGTCGGGTCGCAGGTGCTGCGCGCGGCGCTTGCCGGCGGCGAGGCTCTGCGAACGCTGCTGCGTGACCTGAGGAGCGGGCTCGATGCGTGACGATTCCTATGTGATCGGCTTCGATATCGGCTCGACCGCCGTCAAGGCGGGGCTGTTCACGCTCGGCGGCGCGGTCGTCGATCATTGGAGCCGGAACTATCCGACGGATCGGCCCGGCCCGGGGATCGTCGAACAGAACCCGCAGCACTGGCTCGATGGCGTGCGCGATGCGATTGACGGGCTCCTCGTCGGTCGCGATCCCGACCGCGTTGTGGCCGTCGGGCTTTGCAGCCAGGTGAATACCGATGTGTTCGTGGATGCCGCCGGCGAACCGCTCGCCCCCGCCATCGTCTGGCAGGACGTGCGCGCCGCGCGCGAGGCGGAGGCGCTGGACCGGACGGTTTCGCCCGAGGACAAGAAGGCCTGGTGGGGCGCGGAAATGCCGATCGGCGCGAGCCATGCGCTCGCCAAGATGATGTGGTTTCAAAAGCATCATCCCGATCTGTGGGAAAAGACCCGCTATGTGCTGTCGCCCAAGGATTACTGCCTGCTGCGGCTGACCGGGAAGGCGGTTGCCGATCCGATCGCGTCCTTTGGCCATGTCGGTCTCGACCTCACCTATATCGACCCTCTGATCGCCCGCGTCGAGGGCGCTGCCGAACGGCTGCCGCCGCTCGGTTTCTTCACCGATATCGCCGGCGAAATGCAGCTTGGCAGCCATGCACGCCGCGTGCCGGTGATCGTCGGCACCATGGATGCCTGGGGCAATCTGTTCGGCTGCGGCGTGTTCAGGGCAGGCCAGGGCATGTATGTCAGCGGCACCAGCGAAATTCTGGCGCTTGCCGGGTCTAGGCGCATCGGCGCGCCGGGTGTCGTCACCTTCGCCACGGTTGACGATCTGGTCGTCAATGCCGGACCGACCCAGAGCGGCGCGGATTCGCTCAGATGGTGGAGCCGCACCGTCGGCATGGAGCCGGGAGATGTCGCCGAACTGGCCGCAAAAGCCGACCGCGATGGCCGCCCGATCCTGTTCCTGCCGCATCTGGAAGGCGAGCGCGCGCCGTTGTGGGACGCCGATATCCGCGGCTCCTTCATCGGCCTCGACAGCCGCACGAGCGGACCGGAATTCGCGCTCGCGGTGCTGGAGGGCGTGGCGCTTTCGGCCCGGCAGCTCTTCAATGCGCTGACCGATGCGGCGGGTTATCGCCCCGACTGGCTGCTTTATGGCGGCGGCGGCGCGCGGTCGGATCTGTGGAGCCAGATCCGCGCCGATTGTCTCGGCGTCGCCCTCCACCGGTTTTCCTATAACGACGTCGGCTGCCTTGGCGCGGGCATCATGGCCGCCGTCGGCGTCGGCGCTTTTGCGACCATTGCCGAGGCGGTGCCGGCGATGACATCGGTCCAGACCGTCTTCGAGCCCGACCCGAAGCGCGCGCGACGCTATGATCGCATGTTCGAGGCTTATACCAGGGCCATCGACGCACTCAAACCCATCGGAATCATCGATACGGGCGACCCGCTCCGCTAACGGGTCACACATGCAGCAAAGAAACGAGAGGAACAGACCATGAGACTGATCAGAACAACCCTTGCAGCGCTGACGCTGTCACTTGCCGGCACCACCGCCGCATTCGCGATGGATGTCACCATTCTCACCCCCTATATCAGTTCGATCCCGACCAACGAGATGGCGCAGAGCTTCAAGGCGGAAGGAGAGAAGCGCGGCTGGGATGTCACCATCATCGACACCCGCAACGATTTCGGCCAGCTTGCCTCGCGCATGGAAGACACGGTCAATGCCAAGGCCGACGCCATCGTGCTGATCTCGACCGATCCGGGCCAGGTCGGCGATCAGGTGGCCATGGCGGCCGAAGCCGGCATTCCGGTGATTTCGCTCGACGGCTCGAAGCACGACAATGTCGACGTCAACGTGACCTCCAACAATTTCGAGCTCGGCACCCAGCTTTCCGAGGCGCTGTTCAAGGCGCTGGACGGCAAGGGCAATATCGTGAAGTTCTATCACTCCGCCCACCCGGGCGTGCATCAGCGCGAACTCGGACTGGATGAGACGTTGAAGCAATATCCGGACATCAAGGTGATCGCCGATCACTTCGTCAAGGTGCCGGGCCCGGTCGATGACGGCCGCATCGCCATGGAAAACATCCTGCGCCAGTACGGCGACCAGATCGACGGTGTCTGGGCCGCCTTCGACGATCCGGGCATTGGCGCGGAACTGGCGACGGAGTCGGAACTGCCGGATTCCAGCCTGATCATCATGGGCATCGACGGCAATGAGCAGGCCGTCGACATGATCAAGTCCTGCACCCATTACAAGGCCACCTTCCGCCAGGATTTCCCCGGCATGGCTGCGGTCGGCGCGGAAGAGCTCGAGAAGATCCTGGCCGGCGGCGCACCCGAAAGCGACGAAATCTACGTGCCAGCCGTGATGATCACGCCGGAAACCCTCGGCGTGACCTGCCCCTGACAGGCCGTTTCGGAACCGGGGCCGCCGGCAGCGGCGGCTCCGTCTTTCACCTATCGCAGGACGACTATTATGTTGCTGAGCATAAAAGGGCTCGAAAAGCGCTTCAGCGGCGCGCGCGCGCTCGCCGGCGCTGACCTTGCGGTCGAGGCGGGCTCCGTGCACGGGCTGCTGGGCGAAAACGGCGCCGGCAAATCGACGCTGATCAAGACGCTCTCAGGCCTGATTGCGCCGGATGCGGGCGAGATCCGGATCGACGGCAAGCCGGTCGAGATCGAGAATGTCCGCCATGCCGAGGCGCTCGGCTTTCGCTTCATTCATCAGGAACTGAGCCTGGTGCCGCATTTCAACGCTGTGGAAAACGCGTTCGTCGGCCGGCGCTATCCCAAAAGCGGTCTGTTCATCGACCGCAGGAAAATGGCCGCGGAGATTGCCGAAACCGCGCGCGATATCGCGCCCGACCTGCCGCTGGATGTGCCGGCAGCGCGGTTGACGACCGGGCAGAAACAGCTTGTCGAGATCATTCGCGCGCTGATCGGCGAACCCGCGCGCCTCGTCGTGATGGACGAGCCCACGGCCTCGCTGTCCGATGGCGAGGCGCGCCGGCTCTACCGCGCCGTGTCCCGGCTCGCCGAACGCGGCGTCGCCGTCATCTTCATCTCGCACCGGCTGGATGAGGTGATGGAGATCTGCGACCGGTTCACGGTGCTCAGAAACGGCGCGACCGCCGGGGCAGGGGCCATCGGCGATATCGACCGCGCCGGTCTCGTCCGCCTCATGTCCGGCCGCGAGGAAGTGCGGTTGACGCCGGGGCCGATGACGGTGGATGCGCCGACCGTGCTGAAGGTTCGCGATCTGCCTTTCGGCACGCATGGCTCGCGCGTTTCCTTCGACATCCGGGCCGGCGAAATTCTCGGCCTTTACGGGCTTGTCGGCGCGGGCCGGTCTTCGCTGATGAAGATCATCTGGGGCGCGACTTCGCACGGCGCAGGCGCAATCAGCCTTGCGGACAAGCCGCTTCGCCCCGGCCGGATCGACGACAGGATCAAGCGCGGCGGGGCCTATGTGCCGGAGGACCGCCGTCATGAGGGGCTGATCGTGAGCCGCACGATTGCCGAAAACCTCGCTATCGCCAATCTGGCCTCGGTGCGGGCCTCATCCGGCCTGCCCTGGACCAGCGTTTCCGCGCTGAAGCGTCGGGCGGAAGAGGTACGCGACGCGCTGTCGGTCAAGATGGGATCGCCCTTCGCCAGGCCGCTGACGCTGTCGGGCGGCAATCAGCAGAAGCTTCTCTTCGGCCGCTGGTTCGGGCGGCCGATCCGACTCTTGATCCTGGACGAGCCGACGCGCGGCGTCGATGTCGGCGCCAAGGCGGAAATCCACGCGGTCGCGCGCCGTTTCGCCGATGAGGGCGCGGCGGTGCTGATGACCACCTCGGACATGGACGAGTTGCTGGCGCTGTCCGCCCGCGTGCTCGTGATGGCCGGGGGCGAGGTGACCGCGGAACTTGCCGGCGCGGCGCTCACGCCCGAGCGCATTATCGACGCCGCCTTTCAACATCAATCACGGAAAGACCCCGCTGCATGACCGGCCTTGTCAGACGTTACGGCACGCTTGCCGCGCTTGTCGTCATCATCATCGCGTTTTCCATCGCGTCTCCGAACGCCTTCGGTTCGGCGAACAATCTTATCAACATCACGCAGCAGATGACCCTGCTCGCCATCGTGGCGATCGGCGCGACCGTGGTCATGGCCGTCGGCGAGTTTGACCTTTCCACCGCCTCGATCGTGTCCTTCGGCGGGATATTCGTGGTGGTTCTGTTCAAGGCCGGCGTGCCGGCACCGCTCGCCTGCATCATCGTGCTGGCGGTGGCCTCCGTCTTCGGCATGGTCTCCGGCTTCGTGGTCGCCCGCTTCGAGGTGCTGTCCTTCATTGCGACGCTTGCGGTCGGCACCATCGTTGGCGGCATCACCTTCTGGCTGAGCGAGGGGGCGACGCTGTTCGGCGACATCCCGGCAGGCTTTCGCGATATCGGTCGCGGCCGCACGCTCGGCCTGCCGACGCTGACCTGGTGGCTGATCGGGATCGCGATCCTCGCCTGGCTGATCCTCGACAAGTTCGAGATCGGGCGGCGGCTCTATGCGATCGGCGGCAATCGCGAGGCAGCAAGGCTTGCTGGCGTGCGGATCGTCTCCAACACCATGTTCGCCTTCGTCGTCTCCGCCGTGTTTTCCGCGCTGGTCGGCATTCTGCTGACCGCGCGCATCGGCTCGGCGGGGCCGACGGGCGGCGGCGGTTACCTTCTGTCTGCCTATGCGGCGGTGTTTCTCGGCATGACCGCGTTTCGCGAGGGCGAGGCCAATGTGCCGGGCACGCTGGTGGGGGCTGCGATCATCGCCGTCATCGGCAATGGGCTCACCATTCTCGGCGTCTCTACCTTCCTGCAGGATATCATCACCGGAACCATCATTCTCGCCGCCGTGCTCGTGCGCCGCGCCGGAAAGGAAAGAGGCTGACATGGCGCGCATGCAAAAGCGGGAGGCGCGGCCGGGCCGCTACGGCACGTTCGGCGGCCAGTTCGTCGCCCCCGTGCTGCTTCCGGTGCTCGACAGGCTGGAGGCGGCCTACCGTGAGGCCTGGTCGGATCCCGCCTTCCACACGGAGCTCACCTTCCTGCTCAACCGCTTCGTGGGCCGCCCGACGCCGCTGTTCGATATCCCGGCCTTTCCGACGCGCCCCGGCGGGGCGCGGATCGTGCTCAAGCGCGACGACCTGACCTTCAACGGCGGAAATTATGCCAATTCGGCGGTCGGCCAGTGCCTGCTGGCAAAGCGCATGGGGCTTTCCGCCGTGGTCACCGACACCGGCTCCGGCCAGAACGGCATTGCGGCGGCGGCCACCGCCGCCCGTTTTGGCATGGGCTGCACCATCTATATGGGCACGCGCGATGCCGCGCAGCAGGCGGCGGCGGTGAAGAAGATGCGCTTGTTCGGTGCGAAGCTCGAGATCGTCGACGATGCCGACCGGGCGCTGAGCGCGGCCACCAGCGCCGCGATCCGTCATTGGATGGGCCATTCCGACACCGATGCCTATCTCGCCGGCGCGCCGATCGGCCCGCATCCCTATCCGGAGATGGTTGCGGCCTTCCAGTCGGTTATCGGCAAGGAAACCCGTCTTCAACTCATCGAGGGCGGCATTTTCCCGGCGGCGGTGTTTTCTGCCGTCGGCGGCGGTTCCTCGACCATCGGCCTGTTCTCGTCCTTCGTGAACGACCTCTCGATCCGGTTGATCGCGGTGGAAGCGGCGGGCACCGGAGAGCCGGGCGCGCTCCATGCCGCAAGGCTTTCGCACGGACAGCGCGGCATTTTCCACGGGGCGGAGACGCTGGTTCTTTCCGACGTGGAAGGGCAGATATTGCCGGCCGCCTCGATCGCGCCGGGGCTTGCCTATCCGGGTTCCGCGCCGCAGCTTGCCGATCTCGTTCACCGAAGGCGCGTCGAAACGGTTTCCGTGACGGATGGCGAGGCCCGCGCCGCCGTGCGCCGGCTCGCCGAGACCGAGGGCGTTCTGCTCTGCCTGGAGGCGGGACACGCGCTCGCCGCCGCCGAGCATGTGGCGCGGACCATGGAGCCGCATGAGGCGGTCGTGGTGATGGCCCCGTCCTCGGGCGACAAGGACATCGATATTCTCTGGCAGGATGACTGACATGGCGCGCAAGACCGACAAACGCGAAAACCGCATCGATGCCATGTTCGCCCGCCTCAAGACCGAAAAGCGAACGGCGTTCGCGACCTTTACGGTCGGCGGCGACCCCACCTTCGAGGAGAGCCTTGCCCGGCTGAAGACATTCGTTAGGTCCGGCATCGACCTGATCGAGATCGGCTATCCGTTCTCCGACCCGATCCTGGATGGGGCGACGATCCAGAAGGCGAACCGGCGCGCGCTTGCCGCCGGTGGCAATCTTTCGAAGACGTTTGAACTTTGCACGGCCTTCCGGAAAGAGGATGACACGACCCCGCTGGTTTTGATGGGCTATGCCAACCCGATCATCGCGCTCGGCTACGAGCGGTTCGCTGAAAAGGCAGCCGAGGCCGGGATCGACGGCATCATCGCCGCCGACCTGCCGCTGCGCGAGGCCGGCGACCTGTTGAAGGCGCTCGCCCGCCACGGCCTCTACATGATCCCGCTGGCCGCGCCGACGCTGGACGCCAAGGACTTCGCCGCGGATCAGCCGGGGCTTGGCGGTTTCCTCTACTGCATACCGGTGGTCGGCCCCACCGGCGGCCCCTCGGCCTCGCAGGACGCGATTGCCGAAGCGGTGGAACGCTGCCGCCGGCAGGTCCGGCTCCCCATCATGGTCGGCTTCGGCGTCAAGACGCCGGAAATGGCCGCGGGCGTGGCAAGCGTGGCCGACGGCGTCATCGTCGCCACTGCGTTGATTGACGCGTTTGTGGCGCTGGAACAGGAAGTCCCGGTTGCCGATCCGGCCTTTCAGGCCCGTATTGCAGAGAAGCTTGCGGCCTTCCGGGCCGCGATCTGAAAAGCCGATCAGTTCCTGGGAGGATTCGTCCTGGAAGCTAATGAAGCGCTCTCAATTTCTGCAGGTCGCGGATTTCGATGGAATTGTATCCGACCGTCAGTATGCCGCTCGCTTCGAGTTCCTTGAGGACGCGATGGACGCTTTGCCGGGAGACAGAGAGCATTGCGGCGATATCATATTGATTGATCGCTATCTGTTTCCGCCCCGGTTTTTCCGCCGGGAAACCGCGCTGATCGATGTAGGTCAACAGACTGCGCGCCACCCGGGCGGTGAGGTTGCCGGGCGCGAAACGGTTGAGGATTTTCAGCGACATGCGCAGCCGCCGGCACACGATCTCCAGCAAGGCCCTGGTCAGACCGATATCGGAGTAGATGAAGTTGCGGAACTGGCCGGCCGGCACGAAAACGGTCGTGCTCCCGCCGTGCGAGGAGGCGAAGTGATCCGGGGGCTTGCCGTCGATGACGGACAGCAACCCGAAAACGTCGCCAGCCAGCAAATCCCCCGACAGAAACCGGTCTCCGTTTTCACCGATGTTCTCAAGTCTGATACTGCCGCGGACGATGAAATAAATCCCGTCCACGGGCGCGTCGAGCGTCGCGATCAACTGACGATTGGCGAGCGTCCTGACCGAGGCCATCGTCATGAGTTGCTGTTTTTGCTCGGCCGTCATGCCGTTCAGAAACTCGTGCGAGTCGCCGAACTCTTCGAAAAGTCGGGCAACACTCTCTGCCATGATCGCACTCCCTCAATGCTCGTTGGAGGGAGAATGTAACAATATATACAATCTCGCAATCTCTATTGCTCGGGCCGGTCCCGCCGGGCCGCGGCCTCCTATCGCGAACCGACCAGCGCCAGCGCTATCCATGGCTGGAATGTTACCAGCAGAAGGCACAGGAACATCAAAAGCACGAAAGGTATGGCGGAGCGGCAGACGAAGCCGAAATTTTCCCTGAAGGCCGTCATGGCCACGATCAGGTTCAGCCCGAGCGGGGGCGTGAGAATGCCGATTTCGAGGTTCAGGACGATGATCACGCCCAGATGCGTGCTGCCGACGCCGTAGGCCTCGGCCAACGGCTTTAGCAGCGGCGCCGTGATCGCGATGGCCGAGGCCGTATCCATGAAGCAGCCGATCATGAGCAGCATCACATTGGTCAGCAGGAGGAACACGGTTTCGTTGTGCACATGCTCCGTCATGAAGGCGATGATCTGGTTCGGAATGCGATGTTCGGCCAGGAGCAGGTTGAGGGAAACGGCGACGGCGATCAGCGGGAAGAGCGCGCCCACCAGTTTCGCCGACTTCACGCATATCTCGACATAGTCGCGGGATTTCAGCTCGCGGAAGAACAGCATCTCGACGACAATCGCATAGAGAAGCGCAACGGCGGCTGCTTCGGTGGGGGAATAGTAGCCGCTGTAAATCCCGCCCAGCAGAATGATCGGCATCAGCAGGGCGGGTATGCCCCGGAAAATGGCTTCTCGCAGATCGCTCATGCTGAAACGCTGGCGCGGCACGGACCAGTTGCGCGCCATGGCATAGGCCGAAAATACGCCGGTCAGCAGCAGGCCCGGCCCGATCCCGGCCAGGAACAGGTCCGAGATATTGGTGTCGGTGACGACGCCGTAGAGAATCAACGGCAGGGATGGCGGGATGATGATGCCCAGCGTTCCGCCGGCGCAAAGCGCCCCGATCGCAAAGGACCTAGAGTAGCCATTCGCGGTGAGCGCCGGATAAAGCACCGAGCCCACCGCCAGCATGGTGACGATGGAGGAGCCGGAAATCGCCGAGAATACCGCGCATGACAGGATCGTGGCCACTGCCAGGCCGCCGGGAATGGGGCGGGTGAGTGCGGACATGACCGCCACCAGCCGCTCGGCGATGCTGCCGCGGCTCATCACCGCGCCGACCAGGATGAACAGGGGCACGGACAGCAGCAGCTCGCGATCCATCGTCGCCCACATGTCCTGAAGGAAATATTCGAGCGCGCCACCGCCCCAGATGAGCTGGGCGGCGCCCGCGACGAACATCAGGATCAGCACCAGTTCGACCCGAAGGATCAGAAGCAGGACCGCGACCCCGAGAAGAAGCAGGGCCATCATTCCATCTGCTCCTCTTCGGCAGGGGCTAGAGCGTCGGGCGATTAGTCTGCAACGCATGCTGTTGATTTGAAGTAGTTCC
>NZ_JBAKFR010000035.1:0-46138 GCF_053484295.1 Martelella sp. AMO21009 | reverse complement strand
ATGATCGAAGGCGTCTCCAACAGCGAAACCAGCCTGCTTTTAAGCAGCGTCTGACAAGCACCGGCGACGAGCCACGGCTGTCGTTTCACGTTCGAAACCGCAACGCACGCCGGCAGCAGCGGAAATCTTCAACGATGCGATCCTGAGCCCTTCGTCGCGAACCGCTCGGTTAAGGGCGACCGACTCATAAATCCCGATAATTGGGATTTCTATACTGTATATTGACACAAAAATCTTACTGCCCATGATTGACGGCACGGCTGCAAAAAGGCTGTGGCGCATGAAGGGGACATCGAACAGGCATGCTCGACATCTTGATGATCACGGGCGGTGAAGTCTTTTCGCCAAGGCACATCGGCCGTGCCGATATCGTGGCCGCGGGTGGGCGCACGCTTGCGGTCGGCAGCGATCTTTCCGGCCTTGCGGGCGCCACGCATATTGCCGCCGACGGTATGCGGGTCATTCCCGGACTGATCGATCAACACCTGCACTTCCTTGGCGGCGGCGACGGAAACGGTATTTCCGGCCGCGTGGCCGAGCTCGACGCGGCGACGATCCTCGCCGGCGGCACCACGACTGCGGTCGGTGTTCTTGGCGTGGAAACCGTTACCCGAGGGCTTCTTCTGTTGCTGCGCAAGACGCATGAACTGCGGGCCGCAGGGCTTTCAGCCTTCATGTACACAGCGGGAATGCCGCTGCCCGCCGAAAACATGCTCGGCACGGTCTTCGCCGACGTGTCGCTCATTGATCAAGTAATCGGCGCAAAGACTGCAATTTCGGAAGCGCTGCATCCGAACGCCGATCCGGCGCACCTCCCGGCCCTTGCCGGAGAACTTATGCGCGCGCGGGCGATGACCGGTAAGGCGGCGGTGCTTCATTGCCATATCGGCGGGCTTGCGAGCGGGCTCGAACCGCTTTTCGGCCTGCATGAACGCTTCGGCATGCCGCTTTCCCAGGTCCTGCCGACCCATGTAAACCGGATCGCCGCCTTCTCTCCGGTTTTCGAACATGCGATCCGTTTTACCCGCATGGGCGGAACGATCGACATGACAGCCTGCGTTTCGCAGCTCGACGGCAATCCGACCGGCGTCGACGTGCCAGATGCCGTTCGGCTCTGCCTCGAGCGCGGCGTTCCCATCGGGCGGATCAGCTTTTCCTCCGACGCCAATATTCCGGTTGCCAAACGCGACGCAGAAGGTGCCGTTATCGGCTATCGGGTCGCTCCTTCCGACATTCTCTATCGCGACCTTATGCGGCTGGTGCACGAGGCGGGACTGCCGCTCGAAACCGCGTTGCTGCCGGTCACCGAAAATCCGGCCCGCATTCTCGGCCTTTCTGGCCGCAAGGGTGCGATCCGACAGGGCCACGACGCCGATTACGTGGTGATCGATGAACAGGACCATATCCGCTTCGTGATCGCCGGCGGAAAAATCGTATTCAGGACGGACTGACACCATGGTGCGATACAGCAATCTCGGCGCCGGGCTTTTGCCCGACGCTCCGGCCGACCAGCCGGCCATCGTTGATCTCGGCGTCGCGCCGCCACGCACGCTGACCTACGCCGGTTTCGACGCGCTGTGCGATGCGGCGGCGCGCGGCTTTCGGCGGCGCGGCCTGATGCCCAGCGATCGCGTGGCCGTAATCGCGGCCAACAGTGCCGACTACCTCGCCGCCGTCTATGGTGCACTGCGAGCGGGCCTTGCCATCGTGCCGATCAACACCAAGCAGCCGGCCGCGACCATTGCATTCATGCTGAAGGAAAGCGCCGCGCGCCTCGTAGTCCATGACGAAGCCAATGCTGCGCTGGTGCCGGACGGTTTCACCAGCCAATCCATAAACGACGGCGCTTTCGAGGCCTTTTGCGATCCGGGTCCTTTCGAGATGGTGATCCCCGGCGAAGACGATATCTCGATGATCATCTACACTTCCGGTTCTTCCGGTACGCCGAAGGGCGTGGTGTTTTCCCATCGCGGGCATCTGTGGGGCCTCGACCGGCGCACCGATGCCAGCAGCCCGAGAGGAAGGCGCACAATCGTCGCCGCGCCGCTCTATCACCAGAACGGGCTTGCCTCAGCACAGGCGACACTTGGCAGCGGCGGCAGCGTGTTGCTCCTGCCGCGCTTTGAGACGAAGAGCTTTATTCGCACCGTCGCCGATTACCGCGTAGAGATGGTCACCGCCGTGCCGACCATGATCGCCATGGCGCTGAAGGAAAAGGCGCTAATCGAGAGCCTCGACTTCACGCATGTCCGTCTCGTGCGCATCTCTTCCGCGCCTTCGACGCCCAAGCTGATCGAGGATATCCGCGCGATCTTTCCCAATGCCGCCGTCGTCAACGGCTTCGGCACCACGGAGGGCGGACCGATCTTCTTCGGGCCGCATCCCGACAGGCTGAAAACGCCGCCGATGTCGGTCGGCTGTGCGCATCCGGACGTGGAATTGCGGCTGATGGAAAACGGCCAGGAAGTGGACCGACGCGGCGAGCTTGAAATCCGCAGCCCCGCGCTGATGCGCGGCTATCTGAACCGTCCGGACCTGACGGCCAGGGTGATGACCGAAGACGGCTTCTACCGCACAGGCGACATCTTCGAGCGTGACGCGGACGGTTTCTTCACCTTCGCGCGCAGGGTGGACGACATGTTCGTCTGCGGCGGGGAAAACATATTCCCCGGCGACGTCGAGGCAATGCTGATGCGCCATCCGGCGATCCAGGCGGTTTGCGTGGTGCCGGTGCCAGACGAGATCAAGGGCTTCAAGCCGGTAGCCTTCGTCGTGCCGCGCGCCGGCGAAACGGTCGACCCGGAGGACGTCAAGCGCTTCGCGCTTGAAAATGCACCGGCCTACCAGCATCCGCGTCGGGTCCTGGTTCTCGATGAATTGCCGCTGGCCGGCACCAACAAGATCGACCGCAAGCGACTTGCCGAACAGGCGCTGGCCGCTCTCACCGCAAAAAAAACAAAAGGGCAGGAAAAGGGATGAAGGCTTTCTATATTCGCGAACATGGCGGACCGGAGGTACTGACCTACGCAGACGATTTCCCGACACCTTCCGCGGGGCCGGGCGAGGTCGTCATCCGTGTGCGCGCCACGACGCTGAACTATCACGATATCTTCACCCGCCGCGGCATGCCGGGCATCACGCTCAACCTGCCCGTCATTCCGGGCCTCGACGTCGCCGGCGAGATCGCCGAGATCGGCCACGGCGTTGAAGGCTGGTCTGTAGGAGACCGCGTGGTCGTCGATCCGATCAACCGCCGGGAACGCGGTGTGGTCGGCGAAACGATCAACGGGGGGCTGGCGGAATATTGCCTCGTCCCCGCCCATCAACTGATCGTAATCCCCGACGGCGTCGATTTCGACACAGCCGCGGTCATGCCGACGGCCTATGCGACCGCCTACCGGATGATGTTCACCAATGGCGCCGTGAAAGCGGGCGAAAAGGTCGGCATTCTCGGTGCAAGCGGTGGCGTTGGTGTGTGTTGCGTGCAGCTTGCCAAGATGGTCGACGCGGAGGTGGTGGCCTTTGCAAGCTCGAATGAGAAGCTTGCACGGCTTTCTGCACTTGGCGCCGATCACACCGTCAATTACCGCGCGCAGGACTTTCTGGAAGCCGTCCACGCGCTTTATGGCAAGCCGAGCCGGCGCGGAACGCGCGCAACCAACGGGCTCGACGTGATCGTCAACTATACCGGCGGCGACACATGGGTGAAGTCGCTGAAAACGCTGAAGGTCGGCGGGAGGTTGCTGACCTGCGGCGCAACCGCCGGCTTCAACCCGGTGGAGGATATCCGTTATATCTGGGTGTTCGAGCTGAAGCTGCTCGGCTCCAACGCCTATATGCGCGAGGATATCGAGGCCTGCCTTCGGCTTGCCGCCGAGGGGCGGCTGACGGCGGAGATCGATGAAATCTATACGCTCGAAAATGCTGGCGCGGCCTTCGCCCGCGTAGAAGACCGCAACGTCATCGGCAAGGTTCTGATTCGGCCATGAGCGATACCGCCACGATTGAGAAACTGACGCCTTTTCTCGCCCGTTCGCCCTTCGTCGCCTTCATGGGGATCGAGTTGGCTATGATCGGTGCGGACGGGTTAACGCTGACGGCCCGCTATCGCCCGGAATTTGCTCGCTCTCCGGGTGACGAACCGCAATGGCATGGCGGCGTGGTCGCGGCGCTGATCGACACTGCCGGTGATGTCGCGCTGATCGCAAACCTCGATTTCGCGCCGCCGACGATCAACATGCGCGTCGACTATCTACGCCCCGCAAAGGGCGAAATGCTGCGCGCCGTTGCCAGCATTCGCAAGACCGGCCGCTCCATCGGCTTCGTCGATATCGACGTCTTTGACCCGCAAGACCGGCTGGTCGCGATCGGTCGCGCGAATTACGCAACGACGGCGGGCTAATCCGGCGGACCGCGCCGTGCGAAACCACTTCACCGGCGTGATGTTCAAAGGACCGGCAGCGTCTCCAGCCGTTCGGTTTCCAGCAGACAGCGCATCTCCACTGTGTCCGTCCTGCGAGCAAGCGTGGGCGCAGTCTCGTCGCAGACCGGTCCGATCCGTCGCGGACAGCGCGATGCGAAGGCGCAGCCGGCGGGCGGCGAAAGCCGGCTCGGAATCTCGCCCCGGATCGGCTCCAGCGCGCTGCCGAGCGCCCGGCGCGGCGAGAGCGCGGCCTTTACCAATGCTTCGGTATAAGGATGATAGGGCGGCGGCAGCAGCGGATCGGAAAGCCGCCGGTTTTCCACGATCTGGCCGAAATACATCGTATAGATGCGGCTAGCCACCGAGCGGATCAGATTGATGTCGTGGGTGATGAACAGGTAGGAGGTGCCGAACTGTTCCTGCAGTTGCGCAAGCAGTTCCATGATCGATTTCTGTACCGTGACATCGAGACCAGAGGTGATCTCGTCGCAGATGACGAGCTTGGGCCTGGTGATGAAGGCGCGTGCGATGGCCACGCGCTGCTTCTGCCCGCCGGAGAGTTGGAAGGTGTAGCGGTCGAGGAGGTCGGTTGAAAGCTGGACCAGCTTCGTGATCTCCTCCACGCGTGTGGCGAGTTCTGCCGTCGGGACTGCACCAAGCAATTTCAGCGGCCGGGCGATGAGGTCGAAAACCTTGATGCGCGGATTGAGCGAAAGGTCAGGATGCTGGAAGATCATCTGCACGTCGCGGCGATAACGGCGGTCGAAACTGTCGTGACTGCCATAGCTTGTATCGCCAAGCCGGACCTCGCCCACAAACGGATTGAGACCGGCAAGCGCCCGCGCGATCGTCGATTTGCCGCTGCCGCTTTCGCCGATCAGTCCGACGGTTTCGCCACGGCCGATGTCGATATCGATGTCGCGAACAGCGCTGACTGAACGTTTCGTCGCCCAGTTGAAGCGGCCGGATTTGGTCTTCATTTCGTAGTTGACGGCGAGATTGCGGATTTTCAGCAATGTTTCCGGCGTTTCGACGAGGGTCGCGCCTAACATGGCGGTCGCATTTTCCGGTTCCGGCACGCTGGCCAGCAGCTTCTGCGTATAAGGATGGCGCGGCGCCGTGATGATCTGCTCGACCTGCCCTTCCTCGACGACGACGCCATGCTCCATCACATAGGCCCGGTCGGCAATCTGGGCCATGATCGAAAGGTCATGGGTGATGTAAAGGATCGCGACGCCGAGGCTCTTCTTCAGTTCCTGAAGCTGTTCCACAAGGCTCGTTGCGGTGGTGATGTCGAGCGCGGTTGTTGGCTCGTCCATGATCAGGAGCTTGGGATCGGTGACGATCGCTGCGGCGATCAGGGCGCGCTGCTTTTCCCCGCCCGAAAGCTGGTGCGGATACTTGTCCATCATCGTTTCGGGATCGGGCAAGCCGACCCGGCGCAGAAGCTCCACCGCCCGTGTATGGACTTCGCGCGGCGAAAGCGCGGTGTGCACGCGCACGGCCTCTTCCACCTGATGGCCAATTGTCAGCGTCGGGTTGAAGGACGTCGCCGGGTCCTGAAACACGACCGACATGTCCGAGCCGCGCATCCGGCGCAGATCGCGCGAAGTCAGGCCAGAAAGATCACGGTCATCAAAGACGATACGCCCGCCGCTGACCCGCCCGTTACGGGCCAGATATTGCAGGATCGAATAGGCGAGCGTGCTCTTGCCGCTACCCGATTCGCCGACGACGGCAACGGCCTCGCCGGGCGCAATCGTCAAATTGATATGTTTCAATGCGTGGAACGTGCCGCTTCGCGTTTCGAAATCGACGCAGAGATCCTCGACGCTCAAGAGATTTTCCATTGGCAGTCCTCAGTGTCGCGAGCGGGGGTTCAAGACATCGCGCAGCCCGTCGCCGAGCAGGTTGAAGCCGATGGAGACGACGGCGATGCCGAGGCCGGGCCAGATAACCAGCCAGGGCGAACGCAGGAGATATTGCCGCGCCTCGGAGACCAGCAAGCCCCAGTCCGAGGCCGGAGGCTGAGCGCCTAGCCCGAGATAGGAGAGCGTGGCGCCGAGCATAATCGCGAACGAGATGCGTATCGTGCCCTCGACGATGACCGGCGCGATGACGTTCGGCGCGAGTTCGCGCAACACGATATAGCGGGTGGTGTCGGCGCGCGACTGCGCCGCCTTGATATAATCCGACTGCTTGATGCTGAGCGTGGTGGAACGCGCGACGCGGGCAATCGACGGTGTGAAGGCGACGGCGATCGCCAGAATGGCATTACCGGTCGTCGCGCCGATCGCGATCACGATCAGCATCGACAAAAGCAGGTTCGGAATGGCGATGAACGCGTCGACGAAACGCATGACGATCTCGTCGAAGAGCCCGCCAAGATAGCCCGACGTTATGCCGATGATGGCGCCGGCCAGAGTCCCGATCAGGGTTGCCAGCACGCCGAAGCCGATGGTGGTGCGCGCCCCCGCCAGAATGCGCGACAGCGTATCGCGGCCGAACTCGTCGGTACCGAACCAGTGTGCCGCACTGGGCGGCGCGAGGCGCGTCATATAACTGAATGCATCGGGATCATAGGGCATCAGTGCCGGTCCGAACACGAACAGGAAAAGGTTGAAGCCGCAGGCGATCAGTCCGAGACGGCCGACCGGGTGGGCCCAGAGCTGTCGGAAGACCTCAATCATACTGAACCCTCGGATCGAGCCGCGCATAGATGATGTCGGCGGCGAAATTGGCGAATGCGTAGACGGCGGCAATTACGGCAGCGGTGCTCTGGATCAGCGGCAGGTCGCGGTTGGAAATCGCGAAGATCATCAGCCGGCCAATGCCCGGATAGGCGAATATCTCCTCGATCACGAGAACGCCGCCGAGCAGATAGCCGATGTCGAGCGCGATGATGGTGATTGCCGGCAGCAGGCTGTTGGGCAGTGCATGGCCGAAAAGTACCTTGCGCGGCGAAAGCCCCTTGAGCACGGCGGTGCGTACATAGTCGGAAGCGAGCGCGTCGACCATTTCGGAGCGTACCAACCGCGAGATATGCGCCATCAGGATGAAGGTCAGCGAGAGCGCCGGCAGCGCCAGATAGCGCAGCGCCTCCAGTACGCCGTCCTCGGTGAAGGACGCATAGCCGCCGGCGGGAAAAATGCCGATCGCCGGGCCCGCGAGAAAGGTCAGAAGCAGGCTGGCGGTAACGAATTCCGGCAGCGCGATGCCGAGATAGGAAAACAGGCTGACGATCAGATCGACCCAAGTGCGCTGGCGCGCGGCGGCCAATACGCCAAGCGGCAGCGCGATGCAGACGACGATCAGAAGCGACGTCGCCGCAAGGATCAGCGACCGTCCGAGTGCAACGGACAGCACGTTCCACACCGGCTGCTGAAGCGCGACCGAAGTGCCGAGATCGCCGGTCACAGCATGGCCGAGCCAAGAGAGGTAACGCGTCAGCACCGGCTCGTCGAGGCCGAGACGAGAACGCACGGCAATCAGATCTTCCGGCGTGGCGTGATCGCCGAGCACCATCGTCGCGGCATCGCCGGGCAGCAGATTGACGATGGCAAAAATGATGATCGAGGCCAGCAGCACCACCAGAAGGGTGCTGAGCAGGCGCCTGATCAGGTAATTTGCACTCATGAGATGCGACCCTCGTCCCAAAGCTAGCGGGGGTGTTCCGGCAGGTCGGCAAGGCCGCGTTCGTGCAACGCAAGCGGACGAGCCGGGCCGTTGGTTTCTCAGGCTGGGCGTTCCGGAGCACCTTGCCGCGAAATGAAGTCGCGCGTGTGTCCAGCGATTCTTTCGCGCTTGACCACGGCGTGAAGGGGCCGGCAACCGGGCCGGCCCTCAATCCATGCTCGAAAGATCAGCGCTTGGGCGCCTCTTCCGTCAGCCAGGTCCGTTCCAGACGGTGCGTGTACTGCAGCGGGTGCATTTCGTAGTCCTCCACATAATCCCAGTTGGCCGCCAGATAATCTTGGTAGAACGGGATGATGTAGGGAAGGTCGCGATTGGTCAGTTCCTGCAACTTCTTGAACAGTTCCTTGCGCTTTTCCGGATCGATCGTCTGCTGTTCCTCGGCGACCAGCGCATCGAACTCCTCATTGTGCCAGCCGGTGTCTTCCCAAGGCGCATCGGAGGTCATCAGCGAGGTGTAGTAGGCATCCATCGTCGGCTTCATACCCCACGAGGCAACATAGGCCGTTTCCTTCTTCCAGACCTTTTCGAGATATTCGTCATAGGGAACGCGGCGAACGTCGATATTGAAGCCGGCCGCCTTCGCCATTTCCTGGATGGCGAGCGCAACCTTCATGCGGCCCGCCGGGCGGTCGGCGGTGTAGATGGTGAAGGAGACGCCGTCTTCGTAGCCGGCTTCCTTCAGAAGCTGCTTCGCCTTTTCGATGTCGCGGGTCGGCTTCTCTTCCTGGTAATAATAGGGATAGTCGTCCGAAAGGATGTTGTCGTAGGCGACGCGGCCGTAGCCGTCGAGGACGATCTGGACCATCGCCTCACGGTCGAGCGTATAGCGCAGAGCCTGGCGAACCTTGATGTTGTTGAGCGGTTCGCGGTCGAAACGCATCGTCAGGCTGTAGAAGCGTGAGGTGGTCTGGCGACGCGGCTCCACGCCATCCAGCTGCTCGAAAACGACGAAGTTCGCGTTGTCCGTTTCCAGCATGGCGTCAACTTCCTTGTTCTGGAAGGCGAGCGCCTCGGAGTTGAGGTCGGGATAGTGCAGAACCTCGACGGCATCGACATAGGGGAAAGTCTTGTCCCAGTAGTTCTCGTTGGGAAGGAACTCGATCTTGCGGTCGAGGTCGAATTCGCCGAGCTTGAACGGGCCGCTGGCATCGGCCGCATTGTATAGTCCCTCGACGCCCTGTTCTTCGAGGACCTTGGCCGAAACGATCTTCATGCGCGAATCGCCAATGGCGACTGGCAGGTCGACATAGGGCGTGGCGGTGACGATTTTGATTGTCTTGTCATCGATGATTTCCATCCTGTCGATCGGGCCGATCGTGGAGCGCGAGCCGGAACCCGTTTCCGGGCTCAGGACCGCCTCGATCGAGGCCTTGACGTCGGCAGCCGTCACCGGCGCGCCGGACTGGAAGGTCGCTTCGGGGCGCAGATGGAAGGTGAATTCTGTTGCGGTGTCGTTGATGTCCCATCTTTCGGCCAGATCAGGTGCCGCCTGCAGGCTTCTGTCGACGCGGGTCAGGCCACAGTAGAGCATTTCGGCGATCAGGAAGCCGGTATTGTTGAGGCTGTTGAAAGGCGAGAGATCCTTGGGACGGTTCTGGACACTGATGCGCAGGGTCCCGCCGCGTTCGATCTCCTGAGCTGCCGTGCGCAGCGTGAAGAGGCCATTGGCGCCGATCAGCGCGACCGAACCGCCCAGAAGTTTCAGTGTACTCCGACGATTCATGCTGATGCCGCCCTTGGTTTCTTTTGTCATTAGCTTTTCTCCGTCATTGCCGCGATCTCGACGAGACGCGTCGTGGTTTTTGCTGTTCGTCCTCTGGAAAAAAGAAATCAAGACTCCGCGCTCTTGTCAACATTCGGGAAAGATGTTTCAATTATTGGGATAAATGGGTGGCGAGTCGCGGGTCGTCACGAGATTCTAGGCGTCGATGCAAACGTCCGTTGCCTGTGATTGACGCTAGGAATGGAACCCAACGCACGGGAAAACAGATATGAGTCTCGTTCTGAGCAAAGCCCTGAATCTGATCGATCACGTGGCCGGCGGCTGCGATACGCTTGCCGACCTTGCCGAGGCCAGCGGCCAGTCCCGAAGCACCACGCACCGGCTTCTCGCGACGCTGGTCCAGCACGGATATCTCGATTATTCCGAGCGTCGCTATCAGCTCGGCTACAAGCTTTTCGAACTGGGCGAACGCAAGCGGGAGACCTTCGATTTCGTCCGCCGCCTGCGTCCGATCGCAGAACGCTATGCGCAGGAAACGCAGGACACGATCCATCTGGCGCTGCTCGAAGGAACGGACATCGTCTTGGTCGAGCGCATCTTCGGCGAGCGGCAGTTGCAGCTTCGTTCCTATGTCGGTATGCACAACATCGCCATCACCACTGCTGTCGGCAAGGCGCTGATCTCGCAGCTTCCCAACGAACGCTGGCCGGAATTCCTCGCAACCGTTCCGACCCCCTATCCGAAAACGAAAGACGAACTGCTCGCCGAGCTGCGGCTGGCGCGCTATTCCGAGGTCGCGATCGACTTCGACGAGTGCAATGCCGGCACCTGCGGCATCGCGTCGAGCTTCGTTGCATCGGGATCGCTGCGCGTCGCTTGCTCGATAAACGGGGCCACCGTCTATTTCGACAAAGAGCGGATGAAGGCGCTGGCGCCGACCGTGAAGCAGTTGGCCGCCGACCTCGCCGGCGCATTGCATCCCTGAGCGGTAAGATTGTTGCCGTGCGGCGCTGCGTTTTACGTCACGCGAATGCAGGGGCAAACCCGTAGGCCGGCCGGTTTACGCGCCCCCGGCCAGAGCCTGGCTGGGGAGGCATGGCGATCGAAATACCTTTAGAAGTATCCGTCTTGATCAAGACGGATACTCTAGACGGCAACCTCATTGCGCAATCCGAGGCCCCTGCTCGCGCTCCACGCCCGGCGTCAGCCGGCCGCTTTCTCGCAATCCTCGTAATGAGCGGCAATCTCGCGGCCTGTGGCCATCCACACATCGTCATACTGTCGAACGTGCTGCAGGAAGCGATCGAGGATGTTGATGCGCATCGGTCGGCCGGTGACCTGAGGATGCATGACCATGGTCGTCACCCCGCCCCACGCGCGGGTCTGGTCGAACTCCTCGCGCCAGATCGACAGCACGTGATCGCTGCCAAACATGGCGCGCGGGCTGGTGCGATGGGTGAGGCCGTAGCTCCAGTCGTCAAAGCTGTAATTGACCGGAATCTCCACCGGTCCAGCACCGCTGGCCAGAACGTGGCGATAGGGACGAATATCGTCGCGAAACGAACTGGAATAGCGGATGCCGCGCGACTTCAGCAGCTCCATCTGTTCCGCACAGGTCTCGCCCCAGGGGGCACGATAACCGACGGGCGTGATGCCGAGACGGCTCTGCATCGCCTCGATCGCCCTGTCCATCTCCGAAACCAGCACCTCGGTCGACGCCGTGTCGGGCCGTAAGTGCAGATAGCCGTGATGCGCGATCTCGTGGCCCCCGGCAAGGATCGCCTCGCACGTCGCCGGATGGGCATCAATCGACCAGCCGGTGACGAAGAAGGTCGCCTTCACGTCGTGGCGGGCGAGCAGTTCGAGGATCTTCGGAATGCCGACGCGCGCCTCATAACCACCATACGACATGGTGATCAGCCGTTCGGCATTGGTCGGGTCGGAGCCAAGCCAGACCGATTCCGTATCGACGTCGAATGCGGGAAAGAGGGCGCATTTCGCACCGTTCGGCCAAGGAAACTCCGGTGCGGGCGGCGCGAGATTGGCGGGTACGGGCTTGAGCAGGTCCATAAGGCTTGGTCTCCTGAAAAGAGTCGGACGGAAAACCGGATGTTTTTCCGCGTTTTTACTTGGTAGGCCGACAAGCCGCGCTTTGCATGATGCTTGTCAGCACGATCGATACCGCCGACTGGGTCGGGTCGACTACGACAAGCCCCGTCGCATCTTCAACCGCGGCGATATAACGGGCGAAGCCGGCGCCGGCGAGCACGATCGCCTGGGCGGCATATTCGTCACGCAGCTGAAGTCCGGCATCGATCAGCGCCTTTTCGACTTTTTCCGGGTTCTTGAGGTCGCCATAGTCGAGGCTGAGGCCGCGATGTCCGGCGTGGCGCTCTGAAAGCCCGACCAGCCGCAATTGCCGCAGGAGCTTGCCGCCGGGCCCTCCGGAAACCGAGATCGTGCCGAAGCGGTCGCCAAGCGCCGCAGCGGCGGCAAATCCCGCCTCCCCGATGCCCACCACCGGCTTTCGGGTCAACCCGCGGGCGGCATAGACGCCGGGATCGGAAAAGCAGGCGACGACGAAGCCCGCAACATCCTCGTCTTTTGCCGCGCGTCCGATGTGGCGCAGGATAGCCGGCGCCGCCTCATCGGAATCGCGCGCGGTGGAGATGCCGTTCGGCCCGTCGGCGAGCGTCAGACAGGAAAGCGACGGCAAACCGGGGCCTGCGAGCCAGGAAAGGCTGAACGCCATATCCTCTGTAATGCCGGTATCGGATCGGCTGGAAGGATTCAGTATTTCGATGCGCATACCGCTATTTCCCTGTTCCGGTCGCGCGCTTGCCGGAAAGTGCCTCGAGCGCGCGGAGATCGGCGATCGTGGCGCGTGCGCTTTCGATCGCGTCGGTAACCTGATGGCGAAGCCGGATCAGCTTTGTCCAGAGCAATTTCTCCTCCATCGAACCTGGTTCAGCGGCCTCGTAATCGTCGAGGCAGTGAAGTAGCGGCACCGGTTGAAGCAGAAGGCTGGAACCGTAGCTGTCCTGGCTGTATTTGCCGACCGCCGTTTCGCTGACGAAGGTGAGCTGCCGGGCGACGCGTATGGCGACGCCGTTCACCCGTTCAAGCAGTGCATTGGTTAGCGTCTCGTCCGCGAGCATCGCATCGAGCCAGGCGATTTCAGGTTCCAGGCGGTCGAGCGCCGGCAAGATAATTTCGAGGTTCGACTGCTGGCGGCTCTCTTCGAGGGCAGCGGAATAGCGTGCGCGCATGTCGGCAAGGCGCGCGGTGAAGCGCAAGGGCAGTGCTGGTGAGAGCACCAGACCTTCAAGCGCCCGCGCGGCCCAGCCGGCATCAGCCTGCAGCGAGGACGGGTCCAGCGCTTCGATCGTGTCGAACGGTGTATGATTGTACCAGCCGAGTGTGGCGCCATGATATTCTGAGACGACATCAGGCGAATAGCTGTGACGGCCGGTGATCGCCGGGACGCCGACCCCGAAAAAAGACTGGTCGCCAACGCGGCGCAGCGGTAGGACCTTGCACGGCAGCGCCGGGCCAAAGACGGCAAGCGATGTCCTTTCGGCGAAAGCGCGCAGCTCCGGGCAGCAATTGACGTGGAACTCGCGCGCGCCCCTCATGCCGACGCTGTCGATATTGAGATAGCCGACTGCATCGCGGTTGATGCGCTCCCACTGGCTGTCGACGAAATAGGACGAACCGGCTGCCTCGGCCACCTCGTGCCCGTTCCAGGCGATGAAGACAATCGAACGGCGGAGCGCGTCGCGGTGGCCGGCGAAGCTGCGTGCCAGTTCCATCATCACCGACATGCCAGCGATATTGTCGGTCACGCCCGGCGTCCATGCATCGAGATGGCTGGAGACGATGACGAAACGGTCACGCTCCGGCGCGCCTTCCGGCGCCGTGAGCCACGAAACCGGCTGGTGCAGCGTGCGCCAGACGCGGTTGGCCGTCAGGCGGAAGTGGATTTGCACCGGGCCGGCGGCAAGCTTCTGGCGTAGCGCGAAGCCATCGGTACGCGAGATGCTGATGCCCGGCAGGCGCGGCATTTCGCCGATATTTTCCGGCGTCGGATTGCCCCAGACCGATTTCAGTCCGCGCCACGGAATTTCAGTGCTGTCATCCTTGCCCCAGTTCATCAGCAGGATGGCGCGCGCGCCTTTGGCCGCTGCGATGCGCGCCTTTTCCGGCGTCGCCGGCGCGTAGGACACCTCCGCCAGCACGATCTTGCCTGTGACGCTCTTGCCTTCGTAATCGTCCAGACCGCCGGGACCGACATCGACCAGCTCTGCCGTGATGCCGGCTTCCGGCGTCGGCTCGACATGCAGGCATGGCAAGGAGGCAATCTCCGCGCCGTCGGGTCCGTCCAGCGCGACGAAGGACGTACCGATGTCGCTGTCATAGGTCTCGAAGGGCATCAACGCGGCATCCAACCCGTAGCCCTTCATCTGCTCAACGACATAACGCCCGGCCTCAAGGTCACCGCCGCTGCCGCTCTTGCGGTCGGGGAAGTGCGTGCGCATGTGATCGACATGTTTCATGATGTTGTCGAAGTCGATCGCGGACGGGTTGTCCTGAGGCATCGGGTATTCCTTAGTCAGTCTTGGATGCGAGAAAGCGGCGCGCGAAATCCAAATAAACGGATCGCACCTTCTCCAGCTCGATGAGGTCGACCCATTCGTCAGGACCGTGCATGTTGCCGCCGGAAGGGCCGAAAAGCAGCGTCGGAATGCCGGCCCGGCCAGCCAGTATATTGGCGTCGGATACGCCCCGCCCGATCTCCAGACGCGGCTCTGCGCCGAGAACCAGACGATAGCTCGCGGAGAAGGCATTGACGAAAGCGAGATCGCGATCGAGCAGATAGCCGTCATAGCTGGGCGACCTGGCTGTGATGTCGAATTTCGCCGGGCTTGCGAGGCTGTCGGCAAGATCGCGGATCAGCGACACAGCGCCTTCGGCACTCTCGCTTGGCAGGAAGTGCCAGTTGATGGTGAAGCGGCAACGGTCCGGCACGGAGATAGAATAGGTTCCGTCACCGCTTTCGATGCCGATCACGCAATGGCTGGGCGTTCCGAACGTTGGCTCTGCCGTCCGTTTCAAGTCGCCGATCAGCGCCAGCAGGCGGCCAGCCTCGATAACGGCATTGATGCCCTTTTCCGGATGCGAGGCATGGGCAGCAAGCCCCTGCACCTCGACCACAAGATTGACCTTGCCGAGCGCGCCGATGACGACGTCGGAAAAATGCGGTTCGCACATGATAGCGCCATCGATCTGGCCGCAATTGGCGACATGGGCTTCGGCGCCCCGCGAATAGGCTTCCTCGTCGGAAAGCGAAGCAAAGATAAACCTGCCCGCCCAGTTCGTCCGCATACGATACATGTCGCGAGCCGTCAGCATAGCAGCGGCGAGCCCGCCCTTCATGTCCATCGTTCCGCGCCCGTAAAGCCGGCCCTCGCCGATCACGGGAACGAAGGGATCTCGGCTCCAGCCATCACCGACTCCGACCACGTCGCAATGTCCGCCGATCCAGAGCGTCTGTCCGGGACCGGCGCCATCGATTTCGACCACCACGTTCACCAGCCCATCGGCCGCCGGCTCCAGACGCGTGGCAATTCCTTCAGCGCCGAACCAATCCGCGATGAACGCCTGAACGGCGGCTTCCTGGCCGGAAAGGCTTTCAATGGAAACCAGTTCAGCAACGAGCGCTGCGGTCTCGCCTTCTGCCGGTCGGGCGTTGTGGTCGGCGGCTGCGCTCATGCAGCAACCTCGCGAGTGAAGGGATATGTGCCTTCGGGCAGGACGATATAGCCCTCCTCGACGCCGATCAGCACGTCACCGATCGCCCATACATATTCCACGCAGCCGAGCATGTACTCTTCCATCAGCGCCGTGTTGCCCGGCATGAAATAGACCGAGGAAATGGTCTGGCGCTGCATCGCATGACCGCAATCGCGGGTATAGGCATCAACGCTCATTCCGTTGGGCAACAAACCAGCGGCGCGCAGTTGCCCTTCGAGCGGGCGCAGGCAATCGACGCCGATCGCATGCACATGCGCACCTGACATGCCGGGGCGGATGCGGGGGATAAGGCCGTCGATGAGCGCCGCCCGCAAGCCCTCGTAAATGCCGGTCAGTTCCGGCATTGCGCAGACGGTGCGCGCGATATCGGAGACGGCGCGCACGCAGCCGGCGCTGTCGCGCACAACAATCCCCTGATCGAAGGCGACTGTCCGGTCGTCAGATCCGACGGGATAATTCGCAGCCGTTGCCGGCAGCAATGTGCGCGCGCCGGAATGGATGACGTCGAAATAGGTCGCGGTACGCCCGCCAAAGCCAAAGCGTGCCGCAAATTGTCCGATGGCAGCCTGGCAGACATCCGACAGATCGCGCTCGGTGACTTCGCTCCCGTTGCGCTGCGCAAGACAGGCGCGCGCCGCCGCCATGCCCTCGATCACCGCATTGCCGGCCAGAATGAAATAGCCGAGATCATCGCCGGCGCGGCAGTCCTGAAAACGGCGAAGCACGGCGTCGCCCTCAATGAGCTCGATCCCTGCCGTGGTGAGCACCTGCCAGAGACCGGCGCCCATGTCGTTCTTCTGCGCCGCCACCGCTCCCAGGCCGGAAAGAACCTGCGAAAGCGGCCGGGGCAAGCCGTCGGACTCGAAGCCGTCACGATCGAGTGAGGCAGATGCACAAACCAGAATATCCGGCGATCCAGCGATATAGACCGCAATCAGGCCATGCATGCGAGCGACGATGTCCGGCAGGCCGGTGAAGGCTTCCACCTCATGAGGCGCGGTGATGCAAAGCGCGCCGATGCCACGATCGGCGCAAAGCCCGACAAGTGGCGCGAAACCGGTGGCGCGCGCGAAAAGAGCAGCATTCAGCGCTTCGCCATGGTCGAAATCAGCGAGATAAGGAGCAAGCGGAGCGCAATCTTCCGCACGCGTGGAAATCCACTGCGCCTCGATGTCCGCGATCCTTCTGCGATAAATATGGAGAACAGGGTCTGCCGTGACGCCACTAAAGCCAATCGTTGACGAAGCTACGAGCATTTCATAGCGCGCCTGCGGGATCGACGGTTCGCAGACCAGAGCCGTGGTTCCTGCGGCTCCGAGGACGGCTTCTGCGAAGGTGAGCGCGGCAGTATCGGCAGCGATATCGAAGGTGAAATAGCGACCATAGACAACGGTATCCATACCGACAGGCAAGGCTCGCGCGGCCTCGGAATCCGCATCGGAAATGACGATCGTGCGCCTATGTTCGTTCTCGACGAGAACCGGCGTTACGCTCAGGGGAGCGCCACGGTAGATTCCTGGATAGGTAAGCTGGTCGATGAAGGCTTGACCGGCCTTTCGGGCGATCTTTTCCATGTCTGTGCACAAATATGCGGGCACGAGCTATCCTTCATTCCAACTGCAAACACTCATCCGGCAGGTCCTCATGATCCCGGATGCACCAATCATTCACGGCTTTTGGTTCATGTCAAATAATAGAACATCTATCCCATATAATGGGACATGAAGTGTCTCACCGGCCACTGTCAGCCGCGTCCTCAGACGCGCCGGCCTCTCTCGGAGGAAGGACATTGCCCCAGCCGAACCGATCATACGTTATGAATATGGCGGACCGGGCCGCCCGATTCATCTCGACATCAAGCGCATCGGTCGCTTCAACCGCGTTGGCCACCGCAACACAGGCGACAGGACCGGCCAGAGCAATTCACGCGGCATCGGTTGGGAATACTTTCATGTTTGTATCGACGATGCATCCCGGATCGCCTTCACCAACATCTTCGAGAATGAGAAGGTTGACAGCGCCATCACCTTCCTAAGGGCAGCCGTCGCTCATTACGGAAGCTTCGGCATTGCGGTGAAGCGCATCATGACCGAGAACGGCTCGTGCTGTATCGCCGAAGCCTTCGCCAAGGCCTGCAAGGCGCTCGGTCTGAAGCACATACGCACCAAACCATAACTGCAGAGGTCGCCGCAGAAGCTCGACAAGAATTTGGCATCTCGCGGTCGACGCTACTTCGCCTTGCAGCCAGGTTTCGAAAGACGCGACGCATTTCCAGCCTCAACCCCGGAAAACGCGGCACGCAAGGCGCCTTTTGGCCGGCTGGGGAGGTCTATGCCAGTTCCAGCCGGATAAATTGTTCCGGCGGCGCTCCCTCCTCGCGCATCGTCTGGCGGATGAGGGCCAGCATACGCTCACGCTCTTTGACATCGGTATCCCAAAGGTTCTCGCTCTGAGCCGGATCCTTCTTGCGGTTGAATAGAAAGTTTTCGGTAGTCCGCAGATCCACCGGCATCGGGTATTGCCACATGGGCAGATCGACCGAGGCGTCGAAATAGCCGGAGGCAAGCGGCTTTCGCGGCATTTCGCCGGCGCGTTCCGGCGTCCCGTTGTCGACCAGCATGGTTTTGGCCAGGAAGGTTGAATAGACGTTGAGGGGCCTGTTTTCCTCCTCCGCCGGCGATTTGAACAGCGTATAGGCGCCGTCGGTGAGGCACACGCCCTGGCCGAACGTTCCGTAAAGCACCACGTCGCGATCGGTATCGCCGCCGCCGACGGCGGGAACCAGACTGCGGCTGTGGCGGGGTTCTGCCGAAGGCGTGACACCCGCTGCGTCGAGCACGGTCGCAAACAGGTCGACGGTCTGGCTGAGGCCGGGTTGGCGGCTGCCGCCAGCCGAAAGCTTCGGGTGGTAGATCATGAGGGGAATGTTGGCGTGGGTGTCGTAATGCGGATACTGCTTGCCGAACACGCCACGCGCGCCGAGATCATGGCCGTGATCGGTGGTGAGCACGATCACCGTATCGTCCCACAGATCGAGTTCGTCCAGCTTGTCGAGCAAGTGGCCGAGCCAGCGGTCGGCCATGGTGATCTTGGCCTCGTATTGCGAGCGCAGGAACTCCAGCTCCTCCTCGGAGGTCTGGGCCATGAACTTCCGGAGGTTCTCGTAGTTTTGGTAAGGCGGCCAGATATTGTAGCGGTCGCGCTTTGCGGCATCGTCGGTATAGAGCGAGGCATAGGGTTCCGGCGCGTCGAAGGGCTCGTGAACATCGAAGCTCTCGACATGGAGGAAGAACTTGCCCTCCTTTGCGTGCTTGTCGAGCCAGTTGGCGGCGCCGGTGAAAACCTTGGCCGGGAAATAGTCCTCCTCGCCCGTGAAGTCCTTCACGTTGGCATAATACTGGCGCACCGCTTCCTCGCCACGATATTCGGCGATGCGGGCGGCCCAGGCCGGCAGCGGCTCGTTGCCATCGTAGGATTTCCAGGGGTCCATCTCGTGGCCACGCACGAATTCGATGGAATCGAAGGCTTCGATATAGCCGTTCGCCTGCTCTTCCCAGTAGTGGTAGTGGTCGGTGACGACGGCGGTGCGATATCCGCCCTTCGACATCTCCTTCGGCAGTTGCGCGTCGAACACCTCCATCGGGCCCCAAGGACGCCACAGGAAATCCTTGCGGCCGCTCATGATCTCGCGCCGCGCCGGCATGCAAGGCAGGCTGCCGACAAAGTGGTTCTCGAACACCGTCGCCTTTTCCGCCAGCCGGCTGATATTGGGCGTTTTCACCCGGGTTTCGGGATTGTAGGCGGCGAGCGCGTCGCGGTTCACGCTGTCGATGAGGATGGTGATGATATTCATGGCGCGAAACATCCTTTCACGGGAGAAGCTGGAACGGCCCGGCACAGGGGCCGGACCTGAAAAACACTAGGCCTCGATGCGGTTGCCGGCGGCGTCGAACAGGTGGACTTCGTTGCTGTCGACTGAAAGCCCGGCGACGGAACCCTGGTCGAGATCCACCTCGCCCTCTGCCTTGACCGTGAACGGCGTGCCGTCCGAAAGGTGGCCATAGACCACGCTTTCGTCGCCGAGATATTCCACCATGTCGACGTTGAGCGCCGGAAGGCCGTTGCCGGCCGGCTCGAGGCGGGCATGTTCGGGGCGGATGCCAAGCTTGGCTGAGCCGGCCGCGCCACCACTGACGGCGAGGCTGAGGCCGGAGGAACGGAAGCCCGACGCGTTCATCTCGCCGTCGATGAAGTTCATCGCCGGCGAGCCGATGAAGCCGGCAACGAACAGGTTGTTCGGGCGCTTGTAGAGTTCCTTCGGGCTGCCGACCTGCTGCACATGGCCGTCCTTCAGCACCACGATCTTGTCGGCGAGCGTCATCGCCTCCACCTGATCATGGGTCACGTAAAGCATGGTCGCGCCGAGGCGCTGGTGCAGGTCGCCAAGCTCGACGCGCATCTGCGAGCGCAGCGCCGCGTCGAGGTTCGACAGCGGCTCGTCGAACAGGAACACCTGCGGATGGCGCACGATGCAGCGGCCGATCGCGACGCGCTGGCGCTGGCCGCCGGAAAGGGCGGCGGGCTTGCGATCGAGCAGTGGTTCAAGCTTCAGGATGCGGGCGGCCTCGTTGACGCGCCGGTCGATTTCCTGGCGCTTCTCGCCGGCGATCTTCAGCGCGAAGCCCATGTTCTCGGCGACCGTCTTGTGCGGATAGAGCGCATAGGACTGGAACACCATGGCAAGCCCGCGCTTGGCGGCGGTCACATGGCTGACATCGCGTCCCCCAATCAGGATTTCGCCGCTCGACAGCGTCTCGAGGCCGGCGATGATGCGCAGCAGCGTCGACTTTCCGCAGCCCGACGGACCGACGATGACGACGAATTCGCCCGGATCGATGTCGAGGTTGATGTCGTGCAGCACCTCGACGGAGCCGAAGGACTTGCGGATGTGATCGAGCTTCAGCGAGCCCGCTTCGGTAACGGTATTCATCATATCATCCTTTCACGGCGCCGGAGGTCATGCCGGAGACAAGCCGCGTCTGCAGCGGAATGAAAAGCAGGAGGGCGGGAAGCGTGGTGACGGCTGAGGCCGCCATCACGGCCCCCCAATCGACGGCATCCTCGCCGAAGAACAACGCAAGCCCGAGCGGCATCGTCTTCATCGCGGTCTTGGTCAGGAAGGCGAGCGCGAACAGATATTCGGTCCACATCAGCAGGAAGGAATAGGTCGCGGTCGCGACGATGCCGGGAACCATCAGCGGCAGCACCACATGCCAGATCACCTGAAGGCGCGAGCAACCGTCCATGAAGGCGGCCTCGTCTAGATCGCGCGGGACCGATTGCAGGTAGCCGACCATCAGATAGACCGAGAATGGCAGCGCGATTGCAACATAGCAGAAGATCATGCCGACATAGGAATTCAGCAGTCCGAGCTGAGAAAACAGCACGAACAGCGGCGTCACCAGGATGATCCACGGAAAGAGCTGCCCGAGCACGACACTGCCGAACACGATCCGTTTTCCCGGAAACCGGAAGCGCGAGAACACATAGGCGGCCAGCACGCTGATCGCGGTCACGATCAGGACGGCAGTGATGCACATGAACAGGCTGTTGAAGATGTAGGTGCCGAAATCGGCGCGCCAGATGGTCTTGTAGTTCTCAAGCGTCCATTCGGCCGGGCCGTCCGAAAACAGCGTGGCATTGGTCTGGAACGAGGCGATGAAGATCCAGGCGACCGGGGCGACCAGAAAGATCAGCACAAGGACGGCTGCGACAAGCGAAAGCCCGTCGCCGAGAATGCCGGCGCCTTTCGGGGATGCGTGTTGTTTGCTCATCACATGATATCCGAGAAGTTGCGCAGCGCGACGTAGCGGAAATAGAGCAGGCCGAAGACCATCATGACCGCGACCATGACCATGCCGACGGCCGACGACAGGCCGAGTTCGAAATTGACGAAGCCCTGGAGATAGACCTCGGTCGCCAGCACATTGGTGAAGGTGCCGGGCCCGGCGCCGGTGGCGAGCCAGACATAGACGAAATTGTTGAAGGTCCAGATCGTCAAGAGCAGGCCCATGATCACCAGCGTCGGACGAAGATGCGGAAGCGTGACGTGAAAGAAGCGCTGGAGGGCATTGGTGCCATCCATTTCTGCCGCCTCGTAAAGGTCCTTCGGCACGCTCTGGAGCGCGGCCGCAAGCGTCAACGTCACGATCGGAAGCGTGTTCCAGGTGATGATCAGGATCAGCGCCGGCCATACCCAGGTGATGTCGGCCAGAAACGCGATCGGCTGCTTGATCAGGCCGAAATCGAACAGAACCTCGTTGATGAAGCCGGTGCGCCCGTCGAGAAGCTGACGCCAGACCACCACGGCGACGATCGGCGGCGTCGCCCATGGCAGCAGCATGGCGAGCCTGAGCGGCGTCGTCAGCCGGAAGCGGCGGATTGCCGGCGATTCGATCAGGATCGCCAAAAGCAGCCCGAACACCAGACGGATGCCAACCGAAACGATGGTGAGCCAGAACACCGTGTTCCAGATCACCCGGCGGAAACCGTCGCTTTTCATGAGTTCGGCATAGTTTTCCAGACCGATGAAATCGCCGCCCTCGCGCAGCGAGAGCAGGCTCAGATCGGTGAACGAGACCCGGAAATTGAATACTGAGGGCCAGATATAGAACAGCGCCAGCACGGCAAAGGCCGGCAGCAGCAGCATTGCGATGAACAGACGCTGCGACTTGTCATAGCTAAACATCAATTACTCCAGAGAGCCTTGCCGGAGGTTGCCGCGCGGAGCCGGCAGGCCCCGTTGAACCGGGAGCCTGCCGTCCGGGAGGATGGCTTTGCCTTAGTCGTCCAGCATCTTCTGGATGCCGGCGAGATAGGAGGCGGCTGCCTGCTCGGGCGTCTTTTCGCCGATGAAGACCGAGGCAAATTCGCGTCCGGCATCGGCCTGCATCGTGCCGATCGGCGTCAAGGGGTTGGCATAGGGTCCCCAGCTTCGGGCGTGCGGTAGCTGCTCGGTGTAGCCCTGCATTTCCGGTCCGAATTCGAGCTTGCCGAGAAGCGCCTCATTGGCCGGAAGCTGAACCGTCAGATAGTCGGAGAAGAAGCCGGCGCTCGAAAGATACTGCACCAGTTCCCAGGCTTCCTTCGGGTGCTCGGTATTGGCGTTGATCACCAGCGAGCGCCCTCCGACGTGGCTCGCAACGCCATCCGGTCCGGCCGGATCGGTGGTGGTCATGAACGGCGTTTCGGTACTTCCGGAACGTTCCTGATAGGTCTTCACGATCTCGCGCAGCGTGCCCGGCGGGAAGAAACCGATCGCCTGCTCGCCGGAGGCCATGGCATCCATGATCGAGGGATCGGACCAGTTTGAGCCGGTGATGTTGGCCTCTGGATTGCCGCCGTCGCCCATGAAGGAATTGAAGTATTCCATCGATTCGGCGAGCATTTCCTCGGTCAGGCCGATCTTGTAGCCGCCTTCGCCATCCTCGACGATCAGCGACTGGCCATGCGACCACCAGTAATAGTTGGCGAGGAACCAGATCGTGTTCTGGGCCGCCGAGCCCGCCGGAAAGCCGAAGCCGACCTTGCCGGTTTTCTCGTGAAATGCCTTGCTGGCGGCCTGCAGGTCTTCCCAGGTCTCGGGAACCGTGATCCCGGCCTCGTCCAGAAGATCCTTGTTGTAGGCGATGGTGAACGTGTCGGTCGTCCAGGGCAGAGCGTAGATCTCGCCGTCAGCGGATTCGGCGAGGTCCGGCGCGATATAGCCCTGCAACTGGTCGCTGGTGATGAATTCGTTGAGCGGCAGCACGGCGCCCGCCTGGCCAAGCTCGAGCGGCCAGACAAAGGCCATATGCGCCACGTCCGGGCCCTCGCCGACGGCGGTCTCGCGCAGGAACTGCGTGCGGGCATCGGCCCAGGAAATGCGCTGCAGCTCAACCTTGATATCGGGATGCTTTGATTCGAAATCCTTCAACGCCGCCTCGATGGTTTCGAAATCGGGATCATTGTAGCGGAAAGTAAGTTCCGTTTCGGCAAGCGCCGGGCCGGCTAAGGCCAGCGCGAGCGCCGAGCAGATAAGCCTCTTCATTGGGTCTCCTCCAGATTTTCTGTGCTTGCCGCGAACCACTCCCCGGCGGTCGCGAAAGCGCTTCGGCCGAGCGTGTCACTCTTGCCGAATGTCAAGAACATGGCGACCTTAACAGGGCTATATAATATTTCAAGTGGAATTAATAACTAGGTCGATTGACCGTCGGAAGACCCGTCGCTAGTTTGCGGTCATGGCGGGACATTTCGCAGATCTTGATACTGGCGTGAACCAGAAGCGCGGCGGGCACTTTAACGAGCGTCTGATGATGTCGCTCATTCATCGCCAGGGCGCGGTTTCCGCCGGCCATCTTTCGCAACAGACCGAGCTTTCGTTCCAGACCGTGTCGGTCATTTTGCGCCGGCTGGAGCAGGATGGCCTTTTGAAACGTGGCACGCCGGTGCGCGGACAGATCGGCAAGCCGCTGACGCCGTTCATGATCGATCCTGACGGCGCCTATGCGTTCGGTCTCAAGGTCGGTCGCAGGAGTTGCGATCTCGTTCTGCTCGACCTTTCCGGAGCCTGCCGGGCGATCCGTCGGTTGCGTTATGACCGACCGGAGATCAACGACATCCTGAAATTTCTTCGCACCGCCATGGCGGCGATAAGACGCGGCCTTGATGACGAGCGGAACGCCCGCGTCGTTGGTCTCGGCATCGCCGTGCCCGGCAAGGTCGGCGACTGGCCGGAGCGGTTTGCGCTGCCGTCTGCCGTGCCGACCGTTCCCTGGGACAGCGTCAACCTGACCGCCGAGATCGCGCGCTTCACCGATATACCGATCGTCATCGAAAACGACGCGACGGCTGCCTGCCTTGCCGAATATGCCTTCGGCGAAGGCAAGGACCTGACGGATTTCGGTTATTTCTTCGTCGGCACCTTTGTTGGCGGCGGGCTGGTGATCGAGGACAAGGTGTTTCGGGGCGGACGCGGGCACGCCGGCGCTTTCGGGGCGATACGAGTGACGACAGCGGAAGGCGGCGAGGCCCAGCTTGTGGAATGCGGCTCTCTGCATCTGCTGGAAACCGCGCTGAAGGAAGCGGGCAAGGACCCTTCGATCGTCTACGGGCGGCAGAAGCGCTGGAGCGGATTTTCGCAGATTCTTGATGCCTGGATCGCCCGCGTGGCGCCCGAACTGGCGCGCGGCATCGTCAATGTCTGCGCCGTCACCGACTTTGATGTCGTGTTCATTGACGGCGGATTTCCGGCCCACGTCCGAAGCCAGCTCGTGGAGCGGATCCGAACGGAACTCGACAGTCTGGACACGCAGGGAATACTGCCGGTGGCAGTCAAGGAAGGCAGCATGGGCCCGGATGCGCGGGCCTTCGGTGCAGCGGCCGGTCTTCTCGTGTCGAATTTCTTTCCGCGGTACTGAACGGACCGCGTGTAAGAAGACCTCATAACGTCGTGACGCTCAGTGACGGGAATGCCGAGGTCGAGGACTAGAGCGTCGGGCGATAATCCACTGGCTGGATCGCGGTTGAAGTGCAAAGTTTTGCAAAAAATGCCCGAGTCCCACTTCGAAGTGCAAAACGACACCGGGCGGCAGGGGGGCCGGAGGCGATGAGGGCGGCATTGCGCAGCGAGCCAATCGTGCCGCGGTTGACCTCCTTACCGAAATTCTTTGAGAGTTCAGCGCGGGTGACGGGATGGAAGTAGCCGACGGCCATCAGCACCGTGGATTCGAACTCGGACAGAACCGAAAAGATACAACATCTTACCGCCCCTCCCCTTGAGTTGTTCCCTTTGCCGGCAGCGCTCCGACAGGCGCCATCGCAGCGTTCGGGCTCGCTTTGATCGTGCAAGACGGGCTGCTCTTCATTCTCGCGTGGCTGGGCTGGGCAGTTGCTCTGAGCGGAATACTTCTGGCTTCTCGCAGGGAGCTGAGGGTTGGAACGCGGGTAAAACCGCTGTCCTGCTCGCAGAAACGTCTCAAACGCAAATCGGCAAAAGCCTGGAACATTTGCCCGATCACCCAGTTCGCGGAGTGTCAGAAACAGAAAGGAGGAAAAAATGAAGAATTTAAGCATCAAAGGTTTGGAAAGAACCACAGCTGTGCTTCTTCTGTCACTCGCTTCAGCGACGCCAGTGGTGGCGCAGGCCGATCAAGACGATGCCAAAGGCGGTGCTTCGAAAGGCAATGCAGAGTTCGCAGAGATGAGCCGTGCCGTGTTCGTCGCCTGGGACGCCGACGAGAGCGGCAATCTCGATCACGAGGAAATTCTTCGCGGGGTCTTTTCCACCTGGGACAAGGATGGCAACAACGAGCTGGATCAAAATGAATATAACGCCGGCCTGACCAGTTGGTCCGGCACGGACGCCAAGCCAGCATTCAGTGATATCTCGGGCGACGACGATGTCGCGACGCAGGAGGAGTTCGTCTCCGGGATGCGTGGTTCAGACACGATGGCGCAACTCGGTTTCGATAACGAAAATCTTGATGCCGATGCTTTCAGTGTCGTACTGTTCAGCATCTACGACACGGACGGCAATCAGGAGCTTTCCGAAAACGAGTACGGCTCTGGAAGCGCCAACGCGGCCAAGGTCCGCGTTCCGGGCTCGAATGCGGGCGCGGTTCGTGCGCAGGATGTCATCGCCCTTGCCGACTGGAACACGGATGAGCTCTACGCGAGCGGCGTCAGCGTCGACCACATACTCGATGACGTCGCCGTCTATGGCGAGACGGGAGAGGAAATCGGCAGCGTGGAAAATATCGTGTTCGACCGAAGCGGCGAGATCCGGTCGATCATCGCCGAAGTCGGCGGCTTCTGGGATCTGTTTGATACCCACGTGAACGTGCCCTGGGACGAGGTTCAGTTTGAAACCGACCGCATCACTGTTCCCGTGAACGAGGACAACCTCCCGGATTACGGCATGTTCAAGCCGAGCTATCTCGCTGCGCGGGAAGCTTCGAGCGAGACCCAGGTTGTCGATGATGATCTGAGGACCGGACCGGTCGCCTTCCGCGCAACCGATCTGATCGGTGACTTCGCAAGGGTGGAGGATGGCGACATCTATAGCGATTACGGCTATATCAACGATCTCGTCATCGATGACGGGCGGCTTGCCGCCGTGGTCGTCAGCCCCGAGGACGGCTATGGCGTCCGCAGGCCCTACGCCTATCCCTATTACGGCTACGGCTATGCGCCGGGCAGCAGCTATTACGATATGCCCTATGACAGGGATGAGGCAACCGCCGCCGCGCAGAACGAAGAACAACAGTCAGCGACGCAATAGTTGACGTTGGCGAAAACCGGAGCCGCCGGGTGCGGACTCCGGTTTTTCGTTATCCGCACGGACTGTACGTGCAAGCAGAATGCGCTGCTGCATCTGGCGACAGGGCCCGAGAGGAAAAGTGGAATCCGGTTTTTCGACAACCCGCCGCGGCAAAGCAAAAACTGGATCATCGGGCGCGTGAGAAGACGAGGGGCGTGTCGCGCAAGGCGAACGTTGGAAACCTGTTGGCGCTCCCCGGCTTTTTCTGCCTCTGCATTCGACCACGTTCGGACGTCGCAGCGCGCATCTCCAAAAGCTGAAGGGACAGGTTCATGACCCATCAAACAGAGCATCGACAATCCCGCCACCCCATAGCCCACTGGTATGCCATTCTGCTTGGAGCGCTGCTGGTCCTGCTTGGCGCCGTGATCGGCGCCGGCGGCGTCTGGCTGATTTCGCTTGGCGGCTCCTGGTACTATCTCATCGCCGGATTGGGCCTCGTGGCTTCAGGCGTACTGATGACAAAAGGCAAGGTCTCCGGCGCGCTCCTCTATGGCGCGACCTACATTTTCACGCTTGTCTGGGCGGTGTGGGAAGTGGGGCTGCAGGGCTGGCCTCTGGTGCCGCGCCTTGTGGCGCCCACCGTTATTCTCGCGCTTGTCGCGCTTGCGGTGCCTGAGCTGCGCCGCCGCGATCCGGCGCTATGGCGAGGGGGCCGGAGCACGACAGCGGCGACAGCGGTGCTTGCGGCAATCGGCCTCGGCGCGCTGACCGCGCAATGGTCCGCAGGGCCACCCGCCTTCGCCCAGGCGGACACCAGTGAAGAAACGCAATCTGCGCCTGAAACGCCTGCCGATTTGCGTGGCGGCGTCGTGCTGGAGCCGGAGAACGAGCCGGGCGAGCGATCGATGACGCAGAGCGACGCCGACGCATCGGAAGCCGGCGAAACCCGTCCGGCACTGGCGATGCGCGAGGCGGGAGAAGACTGGCCGGCCTGGGGCGGCAGCATCCACGGCGATAAATATTCGCCGCTCACCCAGATCACGCCCGAAAATGTCGGCGATCTTGAGCGCATCTGGGAATTTCACACCGGAGACCTTCCCGGACCGGAAGCCAAGGGCAAATATTCCCCGGAAAACACGCCGCTGAAGATCGGCGACAAGCTGTTCACCTGCACCCCCATGGGCAATATCATCTCGATCGATGCACAGTCGGGCAAGGAGGAATGGCGCTTCGATCCGGACGTGCCCGCAGATGCAATCCCGTATGGCGCGACCTGCCGCGGCGTCAGCTATTTTGAAGTGCCTGATGCCGATCCCTACGACCCTTGCGCGACGCGCATCATCTGGGGAACGCTCGATGCCCGCCTGATCGCCATCGATGCCGAAACCGGTCAGCGTTGCAACGACTTCGGCGACAATGGCATGGTCTATCTCGAACGCGGCCTCGGCGAGACCGTTCCGGGGTGGTATGCGATGTCCTCTCCGCCGACCATCGTGCGCGGCGTGGTCGTTGTCGGTGCCCAGGTGACGGACGGCAATGCGGAGGATTCGCCTTCCGGCGTCATCCGCGGCTTCGATGCCGTTACCGGCGAATTCGAATGGGCCTGGGACATGGGCCGACCGGGCGATACAAGCCAGGCCGGGCCAGACGAGGTCTATACGCGCGGCACGCCCAATATGTGGACCACCGCTGCCGGGGACGAGGAACTCGGCTATGTGTACCTCCCGCTCGGCAATTCGGCGGTCGACTATTACGGCTCCAACCGCAGTGAAGCGGAGAACGAATATTCGACATCTCTGGTCGCCATCGATGTGACGACGGGCCAGCCTGTCTGGCATTTCCAGACCGTCCATCGAGACGTCTGGGACTATGACCTCGGCAGCCAGCCGACACTGGTTGATTTTCCAACCGATGAAGGCTCCGTCCCGGCACTGGTTCTCGCCTCCAAACAGGGGGATATCTACATCCTCAACCGCGAGACCGGGGAATCGCTGTTTCCCGTCGAGGAACGGCCAGTGCCGCAGGGAGGCGTCGAGCCCGACTATATTGCGCCGACGCAGCCTTTCTCCGCCTATCACACGCTGGCCTTTCCGCGGCTGGAAGAGAAAGACATGTGGGGCATGTCGCCGATTGACCAGCTCTGGTGCCGGATCCAGTTCAGGCGGTCGCATTATGACGGCATCTACACACCGCCCACAACGGATCAACGCTGGATACAATATCCGGGTTACAACGGCGGCAATGACTGGGGCTCGGTCGCCGTCGATCCGGAACGCGGCCTTCTGATCGCCAATTACAACAACATGCCGAACCACAACAGGCTGGTGCCGCGTGAAGAGGCAGAAGAAGCGGGCGTGAGGGCCATTTACGAGCCACCAATGGAAGGAGAGTCTCCGTTGGCCGACGCCGGTCCGCAGATCGGCGCGCCCTATGCGATCGACGTCAATGCCGGCTGGCGCGTCAAATTTACCGGTTTGCTCTGCAAGGAGCCGCCCTATGGCGGGATTCGCGCCATCGATCTGGCAACCGGCGATACGGTCTGGGACCGGCCCTTCGGTTCGGCGGCCAGAAACGGACCTTTTGGCATTCCCTCCATGCTGCCGATCACCATCGGCACGCCGAACAATGGCGGTCCGGCCGTCACCGCGAGCGGACTGATCTTCATCGCAGCGACCACGGATAATCTGATCCGCGCGATCGACTCTGAAACCGGCGAAACGCTCTGGAGCGACAGACTGCCGGGCGGCGGCCAGGCCAATCCGCTCGTGGTCGAGGTCGCGGGGCGGCAGTTCGTGATCATCTACCCCGGCGGTCACCACTTCATGGAAACGCCGATCAGCGACACGATCATCGCCTACGGTCTGCCAGAAAGCTGACGGAAGCTTTCGAGCATTAAACGCGCCATGAATGGTCGACACCGGTCCGCCTCTCTTCCAAGGGAGGCGGACTTCGCTTGTGCGGCGTTCGAGGTCCTGTTCATCGCCCAGCGCCATTGCGGCGGCTGGTCTGGCCGAAACGTTCAAGTACGTCCACTTGGCGCACAATCGCGGTCCAGGATCAGCGCCAGTTAAACAGCTTGGTAACACCTTTGGAATATCGAAAAGGGTTGCAGACGTTGCGATCTCGCTCGACCCGTTCGCAAAACTCGGCGCCAAAGAGCTTGGGGCATTATCTTTAGACACTAAGTCGGTCGCATGTCGGTTTCGCGCTAGCCGTAAAGCATGTCCGGTAGGAATGTGACGATCTGAGGGAACAGGGCCAGCAACAGCACGAACATGATCATGATCACCAGGAAGGGGAAGGTCACCTTGGCGATATAGGCCGTGCTGCGGCCGGTAATGTTCTGTATCACCGCGAAATTAAACGCCACCGGCGGCGTGATCTGGGCCATTTCGACGACCAGCACCATAAAGATGCCGAACCAGAGCTTGTCGAAGCCGGCCGCTTCCACCAGCGGCAGGACCACCGGCAAAGTCGTCGCAATCATCGCGAAGCCCTCAAGCGCCGTGCCGAGGATCAGATAGAGCGCGATCAGCGCAATGATCAGCAGGATCGGCGACAGGTTCATCTCGGTCACGAAGTTGGCGACGGCGGAGGGTATGCCGAGCGTGGAGGTGATATTGCCGAGCACTGAGGCGCCGAGAATGATGATGCCCATGACCGAACATGTCTGCACCGCGCCAAGCACGATGTCGCGCATCACCCGCAGCGACAGTGCCTTCTGGAAAAGGGCAACGAGAAAGGCGCCGACGACGCCGAGCGCCGCGGCTTCCGAGGGCGTTGCGAGACCGCCATACATCGAACCCAGCACGCAGACGATCAGGAACATCGCGGGCGCGAGATCGCGCAGCGCCGCAACGCGCTGACGGAAGGGAATGTGGCGCAGCGCGCGCTCGCTTTCGGGAACAAGGTCCTTCTTGATGCTGCTGCGGATCATGATGTAGGCGCCGAAGGTCGAGGCCAGCAGCAGACCCGGAATGAAGCCGGCGGTAAACAGTCTTACAACGGATTCATTGGCGAGAACGCCATACATGATCATCACCGTCGAGGGCGGGATCAGGAAGCCGAGCGTGCCCGCGCCTGCGAGGCTGCCGATGGCAAGTTCCGGCGAATAGCCGCGGTTCAGGAGTTCCTTCAGCGTCATGCGCCCGACGACCTGCGTGGTCGCCGCCGACGAGCCGGAAATTGCCGCAAAGATCGAACAGCCGACGATGTTGACGTGCAGCAGGCGGCCCGGCAGCAGGCCTGCCCATGGCGCAAGTCCCGAAAACAGCGCCTGTGAAAGCTTGGTGCGAAACAGGAATTCGCCCATCAGAATAAACAGCGGCAGGGCCACCAGATCGGGCGTCGTCAGAATGTTGAAGATATACTGCGGAAACAGCCGGTCGATCGGAATGTGGGTGAAGAAGGCGGCAAGGCCGATCGCGGTCGTCAGCAGCGCAATGCCGATCCATGCGCCTGCGGCGAGAGTTCCGAACAAAAGCCCGAAAAGGCTTGCGACGACCGTTCCCATAAGTTCACCTTTGATTAAAGCTGCGGTCTCTGCCGCACCGGCGCTGTTCCGGTGAAAAAATCACCTCAAATGCGCTTTTCATTGTCTTGGACGTGTCCGGCGGAAAGGCGACATCCGCTCCTGCCGGATATGCCTCAGTCACTCGATGGCGCTGGCCGCGCCCAATTGGGGATCGTTGACCAAATTGCCGCAAAGAGCGGTGATAAACCGCGCGATCATCTGGAAGGCCAGGATGGCAGCGCCAAGCGTCAGCACGGCCTGGGGGATCCACAGCGGCGTGAAACTCTCCTGCGAGACATCGCCATAGCCGTAGTTGCGCAGCGTGAACTTGAACAGCCAGACCGCCAGGGTGACGGTGACGGCGGAACCGAGCGCGGCGGAAACAATCTCGAGAACCCGCACAAGCCCGGCTCGACCCGAAGAAAGAATGATTTCAACGCGCAGCTGCAACCCCGCCCGCAGTGTCATGCCGGAGCCCAGCAGAAAGGCCGCGCCCATCAGATAGGCGCTATACTCCCAGCCAATGCCGGTTCCCGAAGGGACAAAGCTCAGATAGCGGCTGAAGAAGGCGAGCAGGATATCCGTCAGCACCAGCAGTGTCAGGCCTGCGATGCAGAGCCCGGCAAGCCATGCGCCGAGGAGTGAAACCAGATCTGCGGTCCTTTGCAGGACCGCAGCAGGTCCACGAAATCCGCCGAGGGGGCGGGTGTTTTCGCGAGACGGGGTATCACTCATTTCAGTCTTGCGCGCTTTTCGTTGCGAGGAATTCGTCGGCATAGGGCTTGGCGTCCGGAACGCGTTCGAAGAACTCAGACTGTACGGTCGTGGCCTTGTCGGCGATCTCCGCCTTCAGCTCATCCGAAAGCGGGACCAGGATCATGCCGTTTTCTTCCATGACCGCGATGCTCTTTTCGTCGGCTTCACGCGAAACGTCCCAGAACGCGGGCTCCAGTTCGGCGGCGACTTCAAGAATGGCGGCCTGATCTTCTTCGGAAAGATCGTTCCAGACATCCATGTTGATGGTAACCGCGTTGGATCCCCAGGTGTGGTTGGTCGGGTAGATGTATTCCAGGAATTCCCAGAAGCGGCCGTCAACGCCGGAGGTGGCGGAGGTGGCAACGCCATCGACGCGGCCGGAAGCCAGCGCGGGCAGAAGCTCGCCCCACGGCATGACGACGCCGTCCATGCCGATGCTGCTGATGATGTCGACGGTGTTCTTGTCGGCGCCGCGCACCGGGATGCCAGCGAAATCCTCGATGTTTTCAATCTTTTCCTTTAGGTAGACATACTGTGCCGGCGACGGCACCATGTAGATCAGCTTCTGGTTATACTGCTCGAACAGCTTCTCGAATTCGGGACGCAGATAGGTGTGGTATTCCTTCAGCTCATCCATCGAGGTGACCAGGAAAGGCACGCCCTCGGCGCCGAACATGGGATTGGAGCCGACCTGCTGGCTGATGTTAATGTCGGCCATGTCGACAAGACCATCGCGGACTGCGGCAAGCTGGTCGGGGCCTTTGAAGCCGAGCGAACCGGCGGCGTTTACGGTGATGGTCACCTCGCCATCGGTGGCCTTCTCGACGGCTTCGGCAAAGGTCCGGGCATTGTCGACCATGAAGTTGCCTTCCGGAAGAACGTCGGAAAAGCGGAGATTGGTTTCCGCGGCGGCGATGCTCGCAGAGGCGATCAGCGCGGCGGTAGCGATGCCGGTTGTTTTAAGCAGTTTCATACTTCTGTTCCCTACTTCGTTGCGATCAACCGGTGGCGCAAAGGCATTTCACACACGCCCGGAAGACCTGAACCCATTTTTTTTACGCAGTTCCGCAGGTTAGAGATGTTGTTCGTAAAGGAAAAACACTGGTTCGCTCTGATGTGATCGTGAAAACCTATGTTTAGGTCTGCTTGCGCGCCCGGCTGCGCAGCGCCTAAAGTACGATCGACGCCCGGTCCGCCACGTTCGATCGCGCAGCTTCTATCGGGGCGTTTCACAGGAGGCTACAACAAATCGGCGTTTTCATGTATATCCGCCGCAAAAAGCCGTCGTATGTCGTGCCCGTCTCGGTGTCAGTCGTCGCGATACTGCGTCTCAAAGCCAGATAAAACTGCGTATGGCACAAAAGCGCGATTGCAGGGACGAGCGTCATGGATATCCGCAAGCTGAAGTCTTTCGTCAAGATCATCGATATCGGCAGCATCACCCGCGCTTCTGCGATGCTGCATATTGCCCAGCCTGCACTCAGCCAGCAGATCGCAGCTCTTGAGGCCCACTACGGCCGGCAATTGTTGATCCGCTCCAAACGCGGCGTTGTCCCGACAGAGGCGGGCAAGGTGCTCTATCGCCATGCGCAGCGCATCCTGCGCCAGATCGATGAGGCCGAACTCGATATCGCCAGCGCATCCGAGGAGATCACCGGCGTCGTGCGGGTCGGCCTTGCGCCGCTCGGTCTCGGTGCGCTTCTGGCAGCGCAATTGATCAAGAAGATACGTGCGGAGTATCCGGGCATCGTGCTCTACGTCAACGAGAATGTCGGCGGCGGGACCATGAGCGAGTTGCTGATGACCGGCAAGATGGATGTGGCGCTGATCTTCTATCCCGGTCCCATTCCAAGCCTCGGCTTCGAACGCATACTGACCGAGGAACTGCATTTCGTGACGGTTTCGGAGGAATTCGATGAGGGCGCGGATGTTGGCTTTGCCGATGTGGCGCAGCGCGATCTGATCCTGCCGAGCCGGGTTCATACCCTGCGGCAGGTCATCGAGACCAATCTCGGCCGCATGAGCCTTGCCCCGCGCATTATCGCCGAGACGGAGTCGATCTCCGTGCTTTCCAACGCACTGGGCGAAGGGCTCGGAGACACGATCCTGCCGCTGTCTGCCTCCAAGGCCGTGCAGCGCCGATTGCCGGAAGCGCGCAGCTTCCGCATCCGCAATCCCAACATGCGCATCAACATGTCGGTCTGCTGGTCGGCGCAATTGCCGTTGAGCGAGGCGACGATGGTGGTTCAGGAAAACCTCGTCGCACTCGCCCGCCAGAATAGCGAACAGCAGGATTAGCTGAGTTTCGCGACCGCATCCGCGATTTTGGCGCAGGCGGCTTCGATGACTTCCATCGACGTTGCTGTCGAGATACGGAAATAGGGCTCAAGCCCGTAGGCGCCGCCATGCACCGATGCAACGCCCGCCTCTTCCAGGAGGTAAAGGCTGAAATCGAGATCGGTCTCGATGGTCTTGCCGGCCGGCGTCTTCTTGCCGATGACGCCGGCGCAGTTTGGATAAAGATAGAAGGCGCCGTCCGGCAACAGGCAGGAAAGTCCGGGGATTCCATTGATCAGCTCATGCGCGCGATCACGGCGCTCGCGATAGACCGTGACGTTTTCGTCGACGCTGTCCTGCGGACCGGTCAGCGCAGCAGCGGCGGCGGCCTGGCTGATGGAGGAGGGGCAGGACGACATCTGTGACTGCAGCTTGTTGATCGCGTCGATCAAGAATTTCGGCCCGACCGCATAGCCGATCCGCCAGCCTGTCATGGCGTATGACTTGGAAACGCCGTTGACGACCAGCGCCTGATCGGCAAGCTCCGGCATCACGCTCACAATGCTCTGTGCCGGAAAATCTGCAAACCAGATGCGGTCATAGATTTCGTCGCACATCACAAGCACATCGGGATGCCGCTTGATGACCGCGCCGAGCGCGCGCAGTTCTTCGGCGGTGTAGGCAGCGCCCGTCGGGTTCGACGGCGAATTCAGGATCACCCATCGGGTGCGCGGGGTGATCGCAGCTTCGAGCGCCTCCGGCGTCAGCTTGAAGCGGGAGCTCTCGTCGCAATTGACGATCACCGGCGTGCCGTCATTGGCGACGACCATGTCCGGGTAGGAGACCCAGTAGGGTGCAGGCACGATGACTTCCGTACCTGTCTCGACTGTCGCCATCATTGCCACGAACAGGATCTGTTTCGCCCCGCCGCCGACACAGATGCGGTCGAGATCGCAGTCGATGTCGAGCCTGGTCTTGAAGTCATGCTGGATGGCCTTGCGCAGGGCGACCGTGCCGTTGACCGGCGTATATTTGGTGTCGCCTTCAGCGATTGCCTTTACGCCGGCCGTCTTGATCGTGTGCGGGGTGTCGAAATCCGGTTCGCCCACCGTGAGGTTCAGGATTTCGCGGCCTTCGGCCTTGAGATCGCGCACCTTCTGGGCGGCGGCGGTGCTTGGAGAGATGCGGATCGATGTCACGCGCGTGGCAAGTTTTTCTGCCGGCATAATGTGCTCCTCGGATTGCTGTTGTGGCTGCGGGCTATTTGTTGCCGGTGAGGATGACGTCGTCGCCGACGCGTTTGGCCGTCCTCAGGCCGCCCGGGACCTGCAGGGTCGGCAGGAGTTCGATCAGGCCGATATTGACGTATTGCGGCGTGCCGATCGCATATTCGACCGCGTCGGCAATGTCGGAAACCTGCGGCATCTCGAAGCCTTCGAAATACTTCTCGCGGGCTTCCTCGGCGCTGATCTTTTCGACGCGGGCGAAGATATCGGTCTCGACCCGGCCGGGGCTGATTTCGGTGACCCGCACGCGGCGTCCAAAGGCATCGACCCGCAGTTGCCGGGAAACAGTGTGCATTGCGGCCTTGGTGGCGTGATAGGCGATGTGACCGCCGAATTCGTAGTGGCCGGCCATCGAGGTAATGTTGAAGATATGCCCGCGGTCGCGCTCCATCATCTTCGGCAGCAGCAGGCGGGCGAGATGCAGGCCAGCGCGCAAGTTGACGTCGATCTGTTCGTCGATATCGAAGGCATCCGACTGGAGAATGCTGCCAGGCCGCGAGACGCCAGCGCAATTGACCAGCACGTCAATATCAAGCCCGGAGACCACTTTCGTCACCGCCTCGGTATCTGAAACATCGAGCACGTGCGTGACGATGTTGTTGTTCGTCGCGGCAATTTCCTCAAGGCTCTTTGCGTTGCGCGCAACGGCGTGGACTTTCAGCCCCTTTTCGGCCAGCCTTTCGGCGATAGCGCGGCCCATGCCGGTGGAAGCGCCCGTGACGAGTGCGGTTTTGTAATCAGAAGCGGGCATCGGTATTCCTTGTGTTCGATATGTCTCAGAATTCGGCGTCAACGGTGCGACAGCGGTGCAATCGCGCCGCCGGCAGACAGGATTTTCGCTCTCAGCAGGCTTGCCAGTTCGAGCGCGCCGGGCGTATCGGAATGAATGAGGACTGACTGCACCTGCATGTCGATTTCCTCGCCCGTGACGCAGGTGATCTTCTGCTCGCCCAGCACCTGGAAGACGCGCGCTAGCACCGCATCCACGTCTTTGATGACAGCGCCCGGCTGGTTGCGTGGTGCAAGCTGGCCGTTCGGCAGATAGCCGCGGTCTGCGAGAAACAGCCGGACGATCTTGCGCCCGCGCTCAAGCGCCGCCTTTTCCAGCGCGCTTCCAGGCAGGACCAGGAAGGCGATCTCGGGGTCGAAATCGCCCGTCGCGTCGGCAAGCGCCTCGGCGATCGCCGCATCGGCGCTAGCCAGATTGCCAAGCGCGCCATGGGGATTGAGGTGGGTGATCCGGTGGCCGGCGCGGCGCGCAAAGGCATCGAGCGCGCCAAGCTGGTAGAGGACATGGGCCTGCAATTCGCTTAGCGGCATATCCATCTTGCGGCGACCGAAACCCATCCTGTCAGGGAAAGCCACATGGGCGCCGAGATCGACGCCCTTTTCCTTGGCGAGACGGACGGTACGGTCCATGATCACCGGATCGCCGGCATGATAGCCGCAGGCGACATTGGCGGAGGTGATCTGGTCCATCAGCGCTGCATCATCAGCGATCTCGTAAGGGCCGAAGCCTTCGCCCAGATCCGCGTTGATATCGATTTTCATGCCTCAGCCTCCAGTTCGAATACAATATCGCCATAGCCCACCACCGCGCCGGACGTGGCGCCGCCTGCGGCTATGATGCCAGATGCCGGCGCTTCGATCGGCGCTTGCGCGCAGCCGTCGGCGACGTAACCCATGATCTGTCCCTTGCGGACATTTGAGCCGGGCGCGATCGGGGCAAGGCCGTCGCCATCGCCGCACGGCCGAAACAGGCCGAGCGCAGGGCTCTTGACGGAGACGCGCGTGGCGGGAATGAGTCCGCTTTCCAGGGACGCTTCATTTGCCGTTTCAACGGCCGCCTCAGGCAGAACGAGTTCCAGAAAGCCATCGACGCCATCGACCCTGAGCTCCCGGATACCGGTCTTGCGCATGCCTGCGATGAGGTCTTCGAGTTCGGTTTCGGAAAACATCTCAGCTCCAGCTTTGAAACAGTCTGCGGCCGGCAGTCAGTTGCTGCCGGGCTTCTTCGAGAAAGGCCGCGAAGGCTTCTTCGGCCTTTCTCATTGCGTCGAAAGTGAGCGGCTCGAACCGGATCAGGTCACCGGGCCGGGCCTGCGCCACGCGCCAGAGATCGGCGTCGATAACGCAGCCGATCTTGGGGTAGCCGCCCATGGTCGCGGCATCGGCAAGCTGAATGATTGGCTGGCCGGATGCCGGCACCTGGATGATTCCGGGCGCGATGCCATGCGAGCGCAACTCACCTTCTGTCCACCGTTCCAGTATCGGGCCCTCAAGGCGGTAGCCCTGGCGGTTGCTCTGCGGCGTGACCTTGAAGGCTTCGCCGTGAAACGCCTTCAGCGCCGCCTCGGTGAATTCATTGGTTTCCGCCGAGGCGATCACGCGCAGGCGGATTTCCGTCTCTCCGGCCTGGCGCAGCGGCGGTAGATTGAAGCTGATATCGCAAACGCTGTATGTGGGCGTGCGCCCCCGAAGCCGGTCGCCGGGCTTCAGGGCCCGACCGTCAAGGCCGCCAAAAGCCTCGCGCAACTGGGTGCTGCGCGAACCCAGAATTTCCGGCACGTCAATGCCGCCGGGAAGCGCGAGATAGACCCGTGCGCCATCCCGCATCGCGCCGAATTCAAGAATCTGCCCGGCGCGCGCCGTACCTGCAAAGCAGCGGGGCAAGGCGATGCCGTCAAGGGTCGCGCCGCAGGCAGCGCCGGCAATCGCAAATCCGGTATCCTCGATGATCCTGAACCGCCCCGGCGTCAGCGGTATCTCAAGCGTTGCGTCATCATCGGCATTGCCGAGAAGCCAGTTGGCAAGGCAATGGCCAAGCGGGTCCATGGTGCCTGCCGATCCGAGACCCTCGGCCCAGTGACCATGTCGCCCGAGATCCTGAACAGTGGCAAGTGCGGGAAGCGAGACAACCTCGATCATGCGATTACCTCCACCGGCGTGAACCGGATCTGGTCGCCGGGAACGAGAAGGGCGGCAGGGTTGCGCGCAGGATCGAAGAACACGGTGTCGGCCGTGCCGATCGTGTTCCAGCCGCTGGGTCCGGCCGAGGCCGATACCCCGGTCTGCAGTCCGGCGAGCGAAAGCGAGCCGCCCGGAAGGCTCTGCAGCGGCACCTTGCGGCGCGGCGTTTGAAGGCGCGGATCGAGCCCGCCGAGATAGCAGTAGCCTGCATGGCTGCCCACCGCGAATACCGTGTAGCTGGGGGCGGCGTGAAGGCGCACAACTTCGTCGACGCCAAGGCCGGTCATGTCGGCGACTTCGTGAATGTGGGGGCCGCCCACGCCGCCATAGGTGATGTCGATTTCGATCACCTTGCCCGTCAATTCCCTGGTGCGGCCGCTTTTCCATAGCGCATCAAGGCGCATTTCCAGTATATCGAGGTCGGACGGCACATCCGTCAGCCGCAGGGTCAGATTGGTCATGCCCGGCACGGCCTCGGCCACGCATTTCCATGTCGCGACCTCCTCGGCTATGGCCCAGATGCGCTGCTGATGGGGGAGATCGAAGGGGCAATCGACCTGATAGATCAGGGCGCGGCTGCCGATCGGAAACAAGCCCTGTTTACGCATGGTCGCCCGCCTTGTCCTTCAACAGTCGTTCGAGATGGTGGATCGAAACGCCGCCCGCGGCAAAACCCGGCTCGGCGATAAGGTCATGGTGGAGGGAAAGGTTGGTTTTGATCCCCTCAATCCGCATTTCCGCAACCGCCGCACGGGCGCGCGCCAGTGCCTCTGCCCGGTTCGCGCCATAGGCGATCACCTTGGCGATCATCGAATCGTAATGGGCGGAAACCGTGCCGCCGGCATTCATGTGCGTGTCGACGCGGATGCCTGGGCCTCCCGGAAGATGCAACGCGGTAACCTGTCCTGGACTTGGCGCAAAGGTTTCCGGGTCTTCGGCATTGATCCGGCACTCGACCGCGTGGCCGGCCGTTGCGATGTCGCCCTGCGCGAAGGGCAGGGGTTTGCCGCAGGCCATCTCGATCTGTAATGCTAAGATATCGAGGCCCGTGACCATTTCAGTAACCGGGTGTTCCACCTGAATGCGGGTGTTCATCTCGATGAAGTAGAACTGGCCGTCCTCATAAAGAAATTCGAACGTACCGGCGCCGACATAGCCGATATCAATGCAGGATTGTGCGCAACGCGAACCGATCTCGGCGACCAGCGCGCGGTCGATCCCGGGAGCAGGCGCCTCTTCGATGAGCTTCTGGTGACGGCGCTGCATCGAACAGTCGCGATCGCCGAGCCAGACGGCGTGGCCATGGGCATCGGCCATGATCTGGATTTCGACATGGCGGGGGCGCTCGAGGAATTTCTCTAGATAGATTTCGGCATTACCGAAGAAGCGTTCGGCCTCCTGTCGCGTCAGCATGGCCGCCTCGGCAAGCTCTTCGCCGCGCCGCACGACCCGCATGCCGCGTCCGCCGCCGCCGCCAGCCGCCTTGAGGATCACGGGGAAACCTGTTTCTTCGGTCACCCTCAGCATATCGGCCTCATCCGCCGGCAATGCGCCCTTGGAGCCGGGTACGCAGGGAACGCCGGCGGCAAGCATGGCGGCCTTGGCCTCCACCTTGTCGCCCATGCGGCGCATGACGTCGGCATTCGGGCCTACCAGCGTCATGCCGGCCTTTTCCACCGCCTCGGCAAATTCAGGCTTTTCCGAGAGGAAGCCGTAACCGGGATGGATCAGGTCCGCATCAAGCAGGCGGGCAGCTCTGACAATGGCGGCGATATTGAGATAGCTCTTCGAAGCCGCCGCCGGCCCGATACAGATCGCGTCATCGGCAAGCGCGAGATGGGACGCGCCGCGGTCTGCTTCCGAAAAGCCGCAGACGACCCGCAATCCGAGCCGTTTTCCGGCCCGGATAATGCGCAGTGCAATTTCGCCGCGATTGGCGACGAACAGCGTTTTCTGTTTGGTCTCAGTCATCTGCAAATTTCATCAACATGGTGTCGGCATCGACTTGATCGCCGTCGTCGACAAGGATTTTCGCGATCACGCCGTCTTGTTCGGCAGTGATCGCCGTCATGATCTTCATTGCCTCGATAAGGCAAACGGTCTGGCCTTTCAAAACCCGGTCGCCGACCATCACGAAGGGACGCGCGCCCTGCTTTTCGGCGAGGTAGCAGACGCCGCCGAGCGGTGCGGAGATGCCTCTTGCTGCAGGCGCTTCATCCGCGATGGCGGTCAGAGGCGCAGGCGACGTGCCCGCTGCCGGCGAAACAGCGCCGCTCACCAGCGATACCTTGTTGCCGTCCTCCTCGTAAGAAAAGGCGGCAAGGCCGTTCCTTTGGACCCAGGCCATACGGGCGATCAGGTTTTCTGTCGTGATCGGCATAAAGTCTCCGCGTCCTGATTTGCGTTTGGAACCAGTGTTCAATCGAAAACTAGCATCGCAAGCATGCAATGACGTCAGAGCGCTTTGGCATGACGCGGGGCTGCGACATAGGCATTGCCGATTACATCAGATGCACACGGTCTTATCGCCCGGCCCTGCCGCTGCCTATGCTTGTCCGCAACAGGCGGGATACGTCCGCCGTCGCTAGGAAGGGTGAGGAAATGCCGCACATCACGACCAAAATCGAACGCGCCAAGCCGGAAGACGTGGCGGCGCTTGCCAAATTCGGCAGCGCCACGATTCACGAGGCGCAGGGGCGTCTCGGCGCGCTCAGCTCGCGCATCAAGCCGATCGATCGCAACATGTCGCTCTGCGGTCCGGCGTTCACGGTCGAAAGCTCGCCCCGCGACAACATTATGCTGCAGCTTGCGATCCATTATGCCCAGCCGGGCGATGTGATTGTCGTATCCGCCGGTGAATACGAGGAAGCCGGCAGTTTCGGCGATGTTCTCGGCAATGCCTGCCTTGCAAAGGGGATTGCCGGTGTCGTTACCGATACGGGCGTGCGCGATACGCTTCAGCTTATCGAACTCGGACTGCCGGTGTTCTCGCTCAGCGTCTGCATCAAGGGCACGGTCAAGGAAACGCTTGGCCGCGTCAATGCCGACATCATCGTCGGCGGCGAAGTGATCCGCCCCGGCGACGTCATCTGCGGCGATGCCGATGGCCTTGTCATGGTCAGGAAGGAAGACGCAGCCGAGGTGGCGAAGAAATCCCAGTCCCGCGAAGATGCCGAAGCCGGCTTCATCCAAGCCTACAAGGACGGCCGCACCATCATCGATGTCTGCAATCTGGAAGCCGTGCTGAAAGCCAAGGGTCTGACCACCGACCTTTAGGCCTACACTTCATTTTTCGCATGCAGGGAGATTTCGGATGTCGGACATGTTCAGACTGGATGGCAGAATTGCGCTGGTCACCGGCTCAAGCCAGGGGATAGGCAACGCGTTGGCGCAAGGGCTGGCGGACCAGGGCGCCATTCCGGTGATCAACGGTCGCGATGCAGCCAGGACCGAAGCTGCGGTCGAGGCTTTCCGCAAGCAGGGGATCAAGGCCTGGCCGGCGATCTTCGACGTGACGGACCGGGCTTCCGTGGAAGCCAGGATCGCAAAGACCGAGGACGAGATCGGACCGATCGAAATCCTCATCAACAATGCCGGCATTCAGTACCGCACGCCGCTTGAGGATTTCCCCGCCGAGCAGTGGCAGCGCCTGTTCGATACCAATGTTTCGGGCACATTCTACACCGGCCAGGCGGTGGCCCGGCACATGATCGGTCGCGGTCGCGGCAAGATCATCAATATCTGTTCGGTGCAGAGCGAACTCGCCCGGCCCGGCATTGCGCCCTATACCGCCACCAAGGGCGCGGTGCGCAACCTGACGCGCGGCATGTGCACCGACTGGGCGAAATACGGCCTGCAGATCAATGCGATCGCGCCGGGTTATTTCGAAACGCCGCTCAATCAGGCGCTCGTCGATGATCCCGCATTCACCGCCTGGCTTGAAAAGCGCACGCCCGCCGGAAGGTGGGGCAATGTCGAGGAATTGATCGGCGCCGCCGTGTTTCTCGCTTCATCGGCGTCGTCCTTCGTCAACGGCCACACGCTTGCCGTGGATGGCGGCATTACCGTGAGTGTCTGATGGCGGTTCAGGTCGTGGTCATGGGGGTCAGCGGTTGCGGGAAATCGACGCTGGGCCGCCGCCTCGCGGAGGCTTCTCAAGCTCGGTTTGTGGAAGGCGACGACCTCCACAGTGTCGACAACGTCTCCAGGATGCGCGCCGGCATCCCGCTTCAGGATGAAGATCGCTGGCCGTGGCTGGAGCGCATCAGCGAAGAGCTGGCGAGCGCAGGCAAGCAGGATAGCGGGGTCGTGGTCGCCTGTTCAGCGCTGAAGAAATCCTACCGCGATCTGTTGCGCCGGACGGCGGGACCGGGCCTTCGCTTCATCCATCTGCACGGAGAGCGCGCTGCGCTGAAAGCCCGTATGGAACCGGCAAGACCATTACATGCCTGCGGCCCTGCTGGAAAGCCAGCTCGCGACGCTCGAGCCGACCGATGGCGAGAGCGATGTGCTCGCGCTTGATTTCGCCTGTCCTGTCGATCGGCTGCAGACAAAGGCTGCCGCGTTTCTGCGCCAGTCGGCCAATTCCATCATCATCGATGCTTCGTTTCCCGTTCCGGCAGGCTCGGCACGACAATAATTTCCAGCAGGAGCACTTCATGAAAGCCGCCATCATTCATGCCGCAAAGGATTTGCGGATCGAGGAAATTGCGCCGCAACAGGTCGCAGCCGGTCAGGTCGAGGTCCAGATCGGCGTCGGCGGCATCTGCGGGTCCGATCTGCACTATTACAACCACGGCGGTTTCGGCGATGTCCGGATCCGCGAACCGATGATCCTCGGCCATGAGGTCGCCGGCACGGTGACCGCGCTTGGCGAGGGCGTGAGCGGGTTTGCCGTCGGCGACCGTGTGGCGGTGTCGCCGTCGCGGCCGTGCGGTGACTGTGCCTACTGCCAGAAGGGCCTTCAGAACCATTGCGTGAACATGCGCTTTTACGGCAGCGCCATGCCGATGCCGCACATCCAGGGCGCATTCCGGGAGCGTCTGGTTGCCGAAGCCTGGCAGTGCCATAAGGTCGCCGCTGGCGTTTCGCTGGGCGAGGCGGCGATGGCGGAGCCGCTGGCCGTGACGCTGCATGCCGTCAGCCGCGCCGGTTCGCTTCTGGGCAAGCGGGTGCTGATTTCCGGCTGCGGCCCGATCGGCGCGCTCTGCATCGTCGCGGCGCGGGCGCATGGCGCGCGTGAGATCGTCGTGACCGATGTGATGGCAGCAGCCCTCGGATATGGCGAAGCTGTCGGGGCCGACCGCACCATCAATGTCGCCGACAATTCGGAAGCGCTTGAAGCCTTTGGCGCAGGCAAGGGCTATTTCGACGTGATGTTCGAGGCATCCGGCAATGCGCGGGCGCTCGCAAGCGGCCTCAAGGCGCTTGCGCCGCGCGGCATCCTCGTTCAGCTCGGCCTTGGCGGCGATGTCGCCCTGCCGCAGAACCTCGTCGTTTCCAAGGAAATCGAAATTCGCGGCTCGTTCCGGTTTCAAGAAGAATACGGACTTGCTGTCGATCTGCTCAACAAGGGGCTTGTCGACGTCAAACCGCTCATCAGCGCCACCTATCCGCTGGCGAATGCCGTCGAGGCATTCGAAAACGCCGGCAATCGCGCGGGGTCGATGAAGGTGCAGTTGAAATTCGAATAGGCGCGATCGGATCGCTGCCGGGGCGGCGCACAACAATAAGATCAGAGGAAATTCCCAATGTCGAAACCGGATGTACTGCAGCTCGGTCCCTATCCCGAATGGGACATGGCGCGTCTGGACGGTCTTTTCACCATGCACCCCCTGTTTGCGGTTGAGGACAAGGCGGCATATCTCGCCGAACATGGCGGGAAGATTCGCGCCATCGCAACCCGCGGCGAGCTTGGCGCCGACGGGGCGCTGATCGAGGCCTTGCCGGCACTCGAAATCATCAGCGTCTACGGCGTTGGCTTCGATGCCGTCGATCTGGAGGCGGCGCTCGAGCGCGGGGTCCGCGTTACCAATACCCCCGATGTGCTGACCGGCGACGTCGCCGATTTCGGCATCGCGATGATGCTCTGCCTTTCACGCGGCATGATCGGCGCGGAAAACTGGGCGCGTTCCGGCGACTGGGCCGCGCATGGCACATATCCGGCCCAGCGCCGGGTATTCGGCAAGCGGGCAGGAGTACTGGGTCTCGGCCGCATCGGCTTCGAGGTTGCCCGTCGGCTTTCAGGCTTCGATATGGAGATCGCCTACAGCGATATCGGGCCGAAGGACTATGCGCGCGACTGGCAGTTCATCGACAACCCGATAGAACTCGCCGCCCGCTCGGATTTCCTGTTCGTGACGCTTGCCGCCTCGAAGGCGACGCGCCACACCGTCGGCCGCAGCGTTCTCGAAGCGCTCGGGTCGGACGGCATGCTGATCAATATATCGCGGGCCTCGAATATCGATGAAGAGGCTCTTCTTTCGGCGCTAGAGAGCGGAAAGCTCGGCGCCGCAGCGCTCGACGTGTTCGAAAACGAGCCGGATTTCGACCCGCGGTTTCGCGCATGCAGAAATGTCCTGCTTCAACCCCACCTTGCTTCCGGCACGGTTGAAACCCGAAAGGCCATGGGCAGACTGATGATCGATAACCTGGAAGCGCATTTCACCGGCGCCGCCCTGCCGACGCCGGTTATATGAAACGTCGCGGGTGATCAGGATAAGTTCTGGGTCGCAGATGAGGGCCCGTGACAACGGCGCCACAAAAGCTGGTCACGGTGCTGCCACGTTGGTTCTTCGTCAAAGGTTTTGCGGTAGTTGGGTGGCTTGACCTGCGTGTATCCGGCCTACAAAAATCATCGCTTTCTCGTCGACATCCTCTCCTGCATGGTCTGATTGTATTTTCAGTTCAATGTCAGCCTGCGGGAGGTCAACGAAAGGATGCTCGAGCGCGGCGTGGCAGTGTCGCACGAAACGATCCGCCAACGGTGACGGGCATCTGGCGGCACGATCACAGCGCAGTTGCGCCGCAAACCCGGTGCGGTTCAGTATGCCTGGGAATGATCGTCCGTTCGGCCGTCGAAAGATGGAGTCGGTCTCGATATCGACTTTCATGGCGCAATTGCTGGTCAGTTGCATCTCGCGCGGGGTGTTTTGGCGCGGAATAGCAAAAAGGCCTCGCTAGCTGAGAGCGAGGCCTTTGATATGATTGATAAAACATTGTTGGTTGCGGGAGCAGGATGTGGACACTGTTTTATTCAGACATGCTCTTCACGGACCCCAGACAGTAAACACATGACATTACTAGAAAACGCTTGGCACGAGGACTAGAGCATCAGGCGCGATGAATGAATCGTATGGGATTCCGTTTTGGTGTGATT
>NZ_JBAKFR010000034.1:0-46466 GCF_053484295.1 Martelella sp. AMO21009 | reverse complement strand
AAATCACACCAAAACGGAATCCCATACGATTCATTCATCGCGCCTGATGCTCTAGGTCAGGAAAGGCCGCATAGATCAGATGGCGAATGGCGGAGAGCGCAAAAGCCACGGGCAGGATTATCTGCACCGGCCAGACCAGCCAGCCCAATGTCAGGTCTCGTTCCCCGATCATGCGGGAAAAGGACACCATATCGACGGCACCCCACGCCAGAAACAGAAGGATGGCCGCCGACGCCACCCGGCCGGCGCGGCGCGCGGGCGCTTCGGCGCGGCCCCGCGTGACGAAATCCAGAAACCTGGGCCTGAGATGCGCGCCGCTGGCGGTTGCCAGTCCGAAGCCGGCCATGGCGCACAGGATCAGCGCGTATACCGCAAATTTGGATGCACCGAATACGCCATGCGAAAACACTTCCCGTCCGATGATATCCATTGAAAGGGAGGCCAGAACGGCGGAGAAGGTCAGGACGACGATGGCTTTCTCGACGGTAGATACAGCATTCAGAAAGCGTTGGACGATGCAGATCATAAGGGTTTTCTTTTAGCGAAACGAAAGGGCGCGCAGTTTGCGGCACGCCTTCCTGTTTCTGGTTTCAGGCATTACGGGCCACAATCCGCTTTTGCTTTCTCGATGGCCTCGAAAAAGCCGGTGGCGTCGCCTTTCAGTTCGCCCAAAGACTTGTCCCACGTGGCGCGCGCGGCATCTTCCCACAGCTTCTGTTGGTCGGGCGTCAGGCGAACAACGGTGCCGCCGGATTGCTCCAGCCTGTCCGCCATCGTTTTCTCGAAGGCATCGATCTCCTGAAGTTTCGCGCCGAAGTCCATCACCGTCAGGGCATCGGTCAATACGGCTTTTTGCTGATCGTCGAGTCTGGCCCAGCTTCGCGGAGACACGACCACAGCGCCAAGGCTGAAGAGCACGTCCGCCCGGGTGAAGATCGGCAAGGTTTGCGTCAATCCCGAGGCGACCGCATAGGTCAGTCCGAAGTTCACGGCATCGACGAGATGCGTGCTTGCGGCGGAGGGCGTGTCTTCGGCCGGCAGGGGCATGGGTGTGGCGCCGATCGACTGGAAGAAATTGATCGATGATTTGGAGGGGGCAGAGCGAACTTTCTTTCCCTTCAGCAGGTCCGGCGATACCAGCGTCACGGACCCGACCATGCCCTGGTGTTCCACGGGGGCAAAGGTAAGAAGGTGAAATTTGCGGCCCACCGTCTTCCGGGCGGTCTCTGTCAGCTTCGGGACCACACATACGACCTGTTCGTCATTCTCGAACAGGAAGGGAAGCATCAGCGTATCAAACTCCGGCACGATGCTCGACAGCACCGGCAGCGACCCGGACCATATATCAATCCTGCCGCTCAACGCGCTGGTGAGCGTGTCGCCCATTGAACCAAGCTGTCCGGCATAGAATATCTCTATCTTGAGCTGGCCGTCGGAAAGTTCTTCGACCTTTTGCGCATAGGCTTGGCTCTGCTTTGCCCAGACCGTCGAGTCTTGCACACCGATAGCCAGTTTCAGCGTGACCGGCTCGGCCTGCGCCGCGCTCGCCACGCAGACGGCGAGGGCGGTCAGCAGCCCTTGGACAGAAATTCTCATAAATCCCCCCGGATGATTGGTTCAATCAACATGTCTAGCTCCGAAGCTTGCCACAAATTGTCCATTTTTTTACGTTTCCCCGAATTAGGTGTTGGGTTGAACCGGTAGCATCAAGGAGCCGTTTTGTGAGATCGCCGGTGTCTCTCGGGCATGGCATGGCCGCCATCCTTCGCCGCAGCGTCTTGCCCGCGGAAGTTCAGTGTTCGCTGGCAGGACGGCGGACGAAGCGCGACTTCCCGCGGACTGGGTCCGGATTCCGCCGGGCTGGCGCCAGTGGCCGGCAGGGGTTTAGGATTTTTTTCCAAAAACCCCGGGGTCAATGGTCAAAATGACATTTACTTATCCCGCCGAACCTTTATCCATAGGTCGCATTTAGTAATTTCGGTTTCATTCATATTATCGGGAATATTCAATGGCTCTTACCCATTTGCAGAGACTGGAGGCGGAATCGATTCACATCTTCCGCGAGGTCGCGGCAAGTTTCTCCAGACCGGTGATGCTCTATTCGATCGGCAAGGATTCGTCGGTGATGATGCATCTGGCGATGAAGGCGTTCTATCCGGCAAAGCCGCCCTTTCCGTTCCTCCATGTCGACACCACCTGGAAATTCCAGGCCATGTATGATTTCCGGCAGAAGATGGCCGACGATCTCGGCATAGACCTGCTCGTTCACGTCAATCCGGAAGCGGCGGAAGCCGGCATCAATCCCTTCGACCATGGCTCCAGTACCCACACCCATCTCTGGAAGACGGTTGGCTTGCGCCAGGCGCTCGACAAATACGGCTTCGACGCCGCTTTCGGCGGCGCGCGGCGCGACGAGGAGAAGTCGCGGGCCAAGGAGCGGATCTTCTCCTTCCGCAATGCGCAGCATGCCTGGGACCCGAAAAACCAGCGCCCCGAAATGTGGAAGACCTACAATACCCGCGTCGGCAAGGGCGAATCGATCCGCGTGTTCCCGCTGTCGAACTGGACCGAGCTCGACATCTGGCAGTATATCATGAAGGAGAATATCCCGATCGTGCCGCTTTATTTCGCGGCGAAACGCCCGGTGGTCGAGCGCGACGGCGCGCTGATCATGGTCGATGACGCGCGCATGCCGATCGGCCCGGATGAAGCCGTGACGGAGAAGATGGTGCGTTTCCGCACGCTAGGCTGCTATCCGCTGACGGGGGCGGTCGAATCCGATGCCAGCGACCTGCAGGCGATCGTGCGCGAGATGCTGACCGCCAGAACCTCTGAACGTCAGGGCCGTATGATCGACAAGGACGAAGCCGGCTCAATGGAAAAGAAGAAGCGGGAGGGGTATTTCTGATGGTCGAGGATGTTTCCGGCGACATGATCGCCTATCTGGCCGATCAGGAAAAGAAATCGCTGCTGCGCTTCTTGACCTGCGGTTCGGTTGACGACGGCAAATCAACCCTGATCGGCCGCCTGCTTTACGACACCAAGCTGATCTTCGAGGATCAGCTTGCCTCGCTCGAACGCGACAGCGCCCGCCATGGCACCACCGGCGAGGATATCGACTTCGCGCTTCTGGTCGACGGGCTGGAATCCGAGCGCGAACAGGGCATCACCATCGATGTCGCCTATCGGTTCTTCGCGACCGCCAAGCGCAAGTTCATCGTCGCCGATACGCCCGGTCACGAGGAATATACCCGCAACATGGCGACCGGCGCCTCGACCGCCGATCTCGCCATCGTGCTGGTGGACAGCCGACAGGGCATTCTGCCGCAGACCCGAAGGCATTCCTTCATCGCCTCGCTGCTCGGCATCCGCCATATCGTGGTCGCGATCAACAAGATCGACCTGATGGATTATTCGCAGGAGGTCTACGACCGGATCGTCGCCGACTATCTGGAATTTGCAAAAGATCTCGGATTCGAGACGATCGTGCCGATCCCGATCTCGGCGCGCTATGGCGACAATGTCACCCTGCCGTCAGAGAACATGCCGTGGTATGACGGGCCGGCCCTGCTCGACCATCTGGAGACGGTTCCGGTCGCCTCCGCGCTTGCCGAGAAGCCGTTCCGCATGCCGGTGCAGCTCGTGACCCGCCCGAACCTCAATTTCCGCGGTTTTGCCGGGCAGATCGCGTCCGGCCGGATCGCCGTCGGCGATCGCGTCATGGTCGCCAAGTCCGGGAAAACGTCGGCGATCCGCCAGATCGTGACCATGGACGGCGATCTCGACAGCGCCGAGGCGGGGCAGGCGGTGACGCTCGCCCTCCAGGACGAGATTGAGGTCTCGCGTGGCAATATCCTGGTGGCGCCCGGTGCGCGGCCCAATGTTGCCGACCAGTTTCAGGCGAAGATTATCTGGTTCGACGCGGATGCGATGATCCCCGGCCGCTCCTATATCCTGCGAACCGAGGCGGACCAGACGCCGGCGACGGTAACCGCCCTCAAATATCAGGTGAACATCAACAGCTTTACCCATGAGGCGGCCAAGGCGCTCCACATGAACGAGGTCGGGGTGTGCAACATCTCGACCCAGGCGCCGATCGTGTTCGATGCCTATGCGGACAACCGCACCACCGGCAATTTCGTGGTCATCGACCGGATATCCAACAAGACCGTCGGCGCCGGCATGATCGATTTCGCGCTGCGCCGGGCGCAGAATGTCCACTGGCAGGCGGTCGAGGTCAACAAGAAGGCGCATGCCGCCCTGAAGGCGCAGACGCCGGCGGTGCTGTGGTTCACCGGGCTTTCGGGCTCGGGCAAATCGACGGTCGCCAACGCGCTGGAGAAAATCCTCCATGCCAAGGGCAGGCATACCTATCTGCTCGACGGCGACAATGTCCGCCACGGCCTCAACCGCGATCTCGGCTTTACGGCCGAAGACCGGGTCGAGAATATCCGGCGCGTGGCCGAGGTGGCCAAGCTCATGGCCGATGCCGGGCTGATCGTGCTGGTATCGTTCATCTCGCCGTTCCGCTCCGAGCGACGGCTGGCGCGCGAGATGATGGATGAGGGCGAGTTCATCGAGATTTTCATCGATACCCCGATCGAAGTCTGCGCCGAGCGTGACCCGAAAGGGCTCTACAAGAAGGCGCGGGCCGGCGAGATCGAAAACTTCACCGGTATAACGTCGCCCTACGAAGCGCCGGAAAACCCCGATATCCATCTTCACACCGTCGGTCACGACCCGTTTGAACTGGCAAGCCGGATCGAGGCGTTCCTCTCGAGCCGGGAGACGGGCGAGTGAGCGAGATGGCCGATATGCAGCAGGTCTTCCTCGATGCGGCGCTTGAAGCGGGCAGAGCGATCATGTCGATCTACGAGAACGGCATAGACGTTGCCTACAAGGACGATCAATCGCCGGTGACAGCCGCCGACGAGCAGGCGGAGGCGATCATTCTCGCCCATCTCGCCCGCGCGTTTCCCGATATTCCGGTGATCGCCGAGGAGAGCGTTGCCGCCGGCGTGGTGCCGGATATCACCGGCAAAGCCTTCTTCCTTGTCGATCCGCTCGACGGGACGAAGGAATTCATCAACAGGCGCGAGGATTTCACCGTCAATATCGCGCTTGTTGAAGACGGCGTGCCGGTTGCCGGCATCGTCTACGCGCCGGCCAAGGGCGTCGCCTACCGCACCATCGCCGGCGGCGCCGAGAAGCTGATCGTGACCGATGGCGTCGTCGCGCGATCCGAGCCGATCAGATGCCGGCCCAGGGGCGAGGTTCTGACCGCGGTGGCCAGCCGATCGCACAACAGTCCGGAGACCGAGGATTTCATGCGGAAGATCGGCGTGTCCGATTTCACCTCGGTAGGCTCGTCGCTGAAATTCTGCCTTCTGGCGGAAGGCGTTGCCGATGTCTATCCCCGTTTTGGACGCACCATGGAGTGGGATACCGCCGCCGGCGATGCAATCTTGCGCGCCGCAGGCGGCACGACTGAGTGCGCCGACAATACCGTCTTCGCTTATGGCAAGACCCGGCAGGATACCGACAGCGATTTTGCCAATCCGCCGTTTATCGGATGGGCTCATCGGCCCTAGGGCGATGTATTGGCTTTGTCCGATGACATGGATTTTATTCTAACGCGTGTCGGACATCGGGAAAAGCGACGCCGTGACTTTCAACAAACTCGCGAAAGCGGGTCGCAAGCACGACGTGGAAGCCGGCCTGTTTCAGGCCGTGGGCCAGAGCCAGGAAGGGTCGACGTCTGCCATGGGTGCAGATGAGAACCTTCCTGGGCGTCAATTGCAATCCCTCCTCTCCACGTGAACCCCGTCGCCAGAGCCGTGCCTGCCGTGCATGTTCAAATTGCGGGATCAAACAGCTCGCTCTATCAGGCCGGGCAGCTTTTCGTGAGCTAATAAATCGTGAAGTCTCTGTTGACGAGGTGCAGGTATATGATAATTTAACGATAGCTTCATTGCATTTTGCTTGCAATTTTTACGTGGTTACATTTTCAAGTTGTAGTGTGATCCAAGTTGTTGGGTCGCAATTCACGATTGTATTCTATTTTAATTGATTGATTAAGTTTGAACGGCCTGGTCAGCCATCGTTTCTTTCAGGGGTGCCACCATTCATGAGTGGGTATTTTTTTCAAGCGCTAGTGTCTGCTTTCCTCGTTTCGGCAACGGTCTGCGCGCTGATTTTGTCGACTCGAAAGTTCCATCTCAAATTTTCGGACCGTCGCAGGGACACTGCGGCCGTTCAAAGCGCACACCGGGTGCCGACGCCGAGAATCGGCGGGGTTGCCATTCTGGTCGCTCTCGTTTCGTTCGGCTTGCTTATACCCGATACTGGAAACCATAATCTCTGGTTGCTGCTCCCTTCGCTCATGCCGGTGTTTCTTGCCGGTCTGGCGGAAGATCTCGGGTTTAACGTATCGCCGCGCGATCGTCTGCTCGCCGCCGCGATATCGTCCCTGCTCGCAATCCTGCTGTTCAAGCTCTGGATACCGAGAACCGACATTCCGCTGATAGGCGCGGTCTTGATGTTTGCGCCGTTTGCGATAGCCATAACCATTTTCGGCGGGGCCGGTATCTGCAACGCTTTCAATCTGGTGGACGGCGTCAACGGACTTTCCGGTCTGATCGCGGTCGTGGTTGCGGCTTCTCTGGCGGCCATTGCCGCTCAGAACGGCCTGTTCGAGGTCAGCGCCTGGTGTGCCGTCGTCATGGGGGCGCTGCTTGGCTTTCTTGTCTTCAACTTTCCGCTGGGCAAGATCTTTTTGGGAGATGCCGGCGCTTACGGCATCGGTCACGTTCTCGCTTGGCTTGCGTTCCTGATACTGAACTTCGTTCCGGATCTGACCCCGTGGGCGCTGATGCTGATATTCTTCTGGCCGATCGCGGACACCATGCTCGCCATTTTCCGCCGCCGCATCGCCGGACGTCCCGCCGACCAACCGGACCGGCTGCATTTTCATCAATTGGTCATGCGCGCGCTTGAGATCAGTGTTCTTGGCCGGAATGCGCGGCATATCAGCAATCCGGTGACGACAGTTATCCTTGCGCCGATGTTCACCGCGCCCGCGATCGCCGGGGTTTTGTTCTGGGACAACCCGGCGATGGCCGCTCTCCTTCTGGTCTTTTTTGCCATCCTCTTCGTGGCGACCTACCAGTTTGGCGCCCGGATCACGGCCGCCCTTCGCCCTCAGTCCGGCCACAGGTTTAATTTCCACTTGGCGCACCACAAGAGGCTGTCCCACAAGAAGGATTTGTGACCGGGCGTCGCGGCGAGCCCGATATGGCCGGACGCAGGTCAAGGCTTGCTGATGGCACGAACGCGTGAAGACGAACAGTCGCTGGCAGCTTGCGCTTTCCGGCATTTTCAGAGACTATGAATTCTGGTTTTGACGGGAAACTATTTTGATCAAGCTTGGCCAACCCGCACCACCGCTTCTCAGCGGTCGCCGATTTTTCGGGCGTTGCGCGTGATGCGGGTTTTTCCTGATGTCTCTGGTTCGGGTCCGCTTTTGGCCTCCGAACCTGCCGGCAGGCTGTGCGAGGCAGGCCGAAAAAGGCCTTGCTGGCGAGCAAGCCTCCACGCCGTCATGACGCGCTCTTGTCTTCCACTCACGGGATTTTTCAATCAGGCTGACACGCACAGGAATGCTGCAGGTCGCGGCGTTCACGGTCGGGAGCTTGACTGGTCGGACCGCTTGGTCTATCGCCCGGTCGGCTTATACCGGGAAAGACTGCGTCTAAAGATGCAGGATCGGCCGAGGGCATGACCAGAACATTTTACACCTGAGTATTTGAGCAACATGCTAAATAGCAAAATCAATACTGAAAATGACGATATCGATCTCCAGAAGATATTTGCCATCTTCTGGAGGCGGAAGTTTCTGATTGCGGTGATATTCATCCTGTTCGTTCTGGCAGGCGGCTATTACGCCTTCAGGATGACGACGCCGATCTATCGGGCAACTTCAGTCACGATGGTGAGCAATCAGGCGGAGAACATCATCGATATACCGAGCGTCCTTGCGCAGCTCGGAACGGACGATGTCGCCCTGCAATCCGAGATCGAGGTGATCAGGTCGCGTATTCTGATCGGAAACGTTGTCGATAGTCTCGGTCTGATGGCGGACCCGGAATTCAACGCGGCTCTGAGAGAGCCGACGACGTTTTCAAGATTTGTCGCCTATATAAAGAGCTTGTTGCCAAAGCCTTCCGATTCCGACGCAGATGCCCCAGGGCCGGACAGGACGCGGGACCGGGTGGTGAGCGCCTTGCTGAACCAGTTCACGGCAACCGTCGTTCCCGACACCACCACCTTCAGGATAACCATGAGTTCGGAGGATCCTGAAAAGGCGGCGCTGATCGCCGACACGATCGCCGAGCAGTATGTGCAGCGCCAGATCGATGTCAAACGCGGCGCGACGGTCGATGCGATCGACTGGCTCAGCGAGCGCGTCGCCGAACTGAAGGTCGCGCTCGAAAAATCCGAAAATGCGGTAAAGCAGTTCAAGACCGATACGCCGCTGACCACGCCGGAAGTGTTGAGCGGGCTGGAGCGGCAATTGAAGTCGATCCGGGATCGCATCACCGAGACGCGCCAGAGGGTCGAGGCTTCCGACGCCTTGCTTGCGAAACTCGAGCAGGCTTCATCTTTTGAAGACAAAGCCGTTCTGCTGGGGGACCCGACGCTCATCGATCTCTCAGCCACCGCTCCTCGCAATAGGAGCGATGCCGCGCGTTTCGAAGCGAGACTGGAGACCCTGCTCGTCGACCGCCGCAGGGACGCGGCCGAGACCAAGAGTCAGCTTGCCTCTCTGGAGACCGCTGAGGCGGCACTTGAGAAGAAGATTCAGGCCGAAAGCGCTGCCTATCTCGAACTGGAGCAGTTGACGCGGGAAGCGGAAGCCAACCGGACACTTTACGAATATTTCCTGGCACGCCTGAAGGAGACATCCGCGCAGCAGGGGATACAGCAAGCGGACAGCGTCATTCTTTCCTATGCCGTCGTTCCGGAGAAGGCGAGCGAACCGTCCAAGAGCCGGATCGTCCTTCTTGCCGGTCTTGTGGGGCTTGTTTTCGGTGGCCTGCTCAGCCTGCTGATCGAGATGCGGAACAGAACCTTCAAGTCATCGCAGGAACTCGAGGAACTGGCCGGCTTGCCGGTCGTCGGCATGTTGCCTCTGGTGCCGGCGAAACACCGGAGCGATCTCTTCCACTACCTTCAGACGCATTCGACCTCACCGTTTGCCGAGGCGATACGCAATCTCAGAACGTCGGTTGTGCTTGCCAATCTCGACAAGCCGCCACAGGTGATCATGCTTTCGTCTTCCATTCCCGGCGAGGGTAAAACGACAAGCAGTATCGCTCTGGCGCTCAATTTCGTGAGCATGGGCAAGAAGGTTCTTCTGATCGAAGGCGATCTGCGGCGACTGACCTTCCAGCAGTATTTCGGCAATTCCAGAACCGACGCCGGTCTGATCTCCGTGCTTTCGGGCAAGCAGACTCTGGAGGAAACCGTTTTCCACAGCGAAGGGCTGGATCTCGATGTTCTTTTTGGCGAACGCTCGCCGAAAAATGCGGCCGATGTTCTTTCATCCAGGAAGATGGATGAGCTGCTTCGCGAGGCTCGTTCAAAGTACGACTTCATCATCGTCGACGCGCCGCCGGTGCTGATCGTGCCCGATGCGCGTGTTCTGAGCCAGTTCGTCGATGCCATCCTCTTCGTCGTCAAATGGGATTCGACCCACCATCACCAGGTCGAAGAAGCGATCCGTTCCTTCGAGGAAGGCAAGATCGAGGGGTTGGTCCTCAATCAGATCGATCCGAACGGATTCAAGCGCTATGGCTATAATTACGGCTATGGCTATGGCTATGCCGCCCACTATGGCGACAAGTATTACGATACGGACGACGACTAGCGCCTTGCCAGCCCCTGTTGCACAGCGGAGAAAACCTTTCGCCGCTGTGCTTTCGCATCTCCATAAAATAGACGCAAGCGCGTGCTCTTTCGGTCAGGAGGCCGATGCGCTAGGTTTGCGCACGAATGGAGCGGGGTTATCTGTATGTATCTGACGCGACGCGTGTTTTCTCTTGGGGTGATTGCCGCGACGCTTTCAGCGTGCACGAACAGCTCGGTTGGCAGTTTTTCTTCCGTCGCCGATCCGGCGATGCGGCCGGTGGCCAATTCTGAGTGGAACGCGTGGGTGGCTGGCTTCAAGCAGCGGGCGGCGGCGCGCGGGATTTCCAACGACACGTTGACGGCGGCCTTCGCCAATGCCGGATACACGCCGGGGGTCATTGAGCAGGACCGCAACCAGACGGAATTCAAGCGCACGCTGGAAGACTATCTGGCCATTGCCGGCTCCGATGAGCGGATCGCCAAGGGGCGCGCCAATTATGCCCGCTACCGCGATGTTCTGGAGCGGATCGAGGCGACCTATGGCGTCGACGCCAATGTGATTGTCGCCATCTGGGGCCTGGAAAGCATGTACGGCGAACGGCGCGGCAGCATTCCGGTTGTGTCGTCGCTTTCGACGCTGGCCGTCGAGGGGCGGCGCGGTGCTTTCTTCGAAAGCCAGTTGGTCGGGGCGATGCGGATCCTGCAGAACGGCGATATCACGCCCGAACGGATGACCGGAAGCTGGGCCGGCGCCATGGGGCACACCCAGTTCATCCCCACCTCCTATCTCGGCTATGCCGTCGATTTCAACGGTGACGGGCGGCGCGATATCTGGGAGGCCGACCCGACCGATGCGCTTGCCAGCACCGCGAACTATCTTGCCCGCTCGGGTTGGCGGAAAGGTCAGCCCTGGGGCGGCGAGGAGGGCTCGCTCGGCGCTGCCGTTGATGGCACCAGGATACAGCCGCAGGCGGGCGGTCCGGTCTTCGTCGTGGGGCACAATTTCAACGTCATCAAGCGCTACAACAATTCCACCAATTATGCGCTGGGCGTGGGATATCTCGCCGACCGGATCGCGGGCGCCGGCCCGCTCAGGGGCAGTTTTCCCGATGACAGTTACGGCTTCAGCGCCGACCAGCGCAAGGAGCTGCAGTCGCGGCTTTCGGCGGCGGGCTACGATGCCGGCACCATCGACGGCGTGTTCGGCGACCAGACCCGCGCCGCGATCACGGCCTATCAGCGGCAGAACGGGCTGAATGTCACGGGCGAACCGTCCATGGCTCTGCTGCAAAGGCTTCGGTAAAACCCGTTGGCAAGTTGTCTTGCGTTGCCGCCAGACGCCACGTTTCCGGCATGCCATTGACAGCGCCCTAAAAGCCGGACAAAACCTGACTATTCCGAGGGGTGCATCCTGCGATGCTGAGACGGCGGTGAGCCGGACCCTTGAACCTGATCCGGGTCATACCGGCGTAGGAACGGAAAATCTGGCCGCTCTGCCATAACCTTTCTCTTCTCCGCCGGTCTCCTTGATTGCAACATCCTGGGGATCGCATCATGAAGTCTTGCCGTCCAATGCCATGCGCGGGCCGCCGATGGTCCAGCCGTCCGAACGGCTGTTTTGAGACAGGCGTTGCCCGCGAACGGCATCGTCCATGCCCATGACGGCGGTCCGCAGCACCGCCGGACGGTTTGCGGAGGCACTGGAAGCCGCGCTCGGCCTGCTCGCCGCCGTCATCCTGATGGCGATGCTCGCTCTCGTCGTGGCGGGCGTCGTGTTGCGCTATGTCTTCCACACCGGCGTCGTCGGCATGGAGGATCTGGGCATCTGGCTGAATATCGCGCTGATCTCGGCCGGCCTGCCGCTTACCCTTTCGGGCCCGCTGTCGATGCGGCTCGATGGTCTTGCACGGCTGCTGCCCGATCGGGCATCTGGCCTGCTCGCTGTCGTTGCCGATGGCTTCAGCGTCGTCGCGGGGCTGATCCTGTGCCTCGGCGGCCGTGAGGCGATCGCCTTGCTTGGCGGAATGTCGCCAACGCTCGGGGTTCCGGAATGGGTGCGCCTCGCCTTTCCCGCAGCGGGCGGGCTGGGTCTGCTCGTGCTGCTCTGCCTGCGCCGCCTGGAGCGGTCGAACGGCGCACGGCTAATCTTCGGGTTCGCGCTCGGCGGGTTTCTTTACTGGGCTGTCGGCCGGTTCGCGATCGATATCACCCTGCCGGCCAGCCTGCCGCTCGCGCTGGCCGCCGCGCTCGGCCTCATTTCCGGCGCGCCGCTTGCCCATGTGTTTCTGGCGTCATCCTATGGCGCGATCGCCTTCGGGGCGTTGCAGACGGAGCAGGCGATCATCGCCAATACCGTTGCCGGCATGTCGAAATTCCTGCTGCTGGCGATCCCGTTCTTTCTGCTTGCCGGCGCGTTTCTGAAGCTCTCGGGAGCGGCCGGCAAACTCGTGGCGTTCGCGGCCTCGCTCGTCGGTCATTATCGTGGCGGCTTGGCGCAGACGACGCTGTTGACCGGGGTTCTCTTCTCAGGCGCGTCCGGTTCCTCGGTCGCCAATGCTGCCTTTGCCGCCTCGACCTTCCATCCAGAACTGGTGCGCCACGGCTATCCGCCCGCCCGCGCCGGCGCGCTTGTCGCGGCCTCCTCGGTTCTCGACAACGTCATCCCGCCCTCAATCGCCTTTCTCATTCTGGCGACGGCGACCAATCTTTCCGTCGGCGCGCTGCTTGTCGGCGGGCTGTTTGCCGGCCTTCTGATGGCGGCGTTTCTCGCCGTCGCCATAAGGCTCGCGATGGGGGCCGCGAGCGGCGCGCCGCCGGCTTCGGCCAAAATGCGCAGGCGGGCCGGGATCGCGGCCCTACCGGCCTTCGGCCTCGGTCTGATCGTGGTGTTCGGCATTCGCCTGGGCATTGTCACGACGACGGAGGCGGCGGGCCTTGCCGCCCTTTACACGCTGATCCTGGCGGCAACGTCCCGCCGCTCCGGTTCCAGCATTGTCGCCGCCTTCCGCCAGTCGGCGGCAGAGGCGGCGGCGATCGGTCTCCTGATCGGCGCGGCGGCCCCCGTCGCCTTCCTGCTCGCGATCGATGATATCGCCGGTCTGGTGCGCCACCTCGCCGGCCTGTTCGGGGGCAGCGCCGTTGCCGTTCTCCTGCTCGCCAATGGGATCCTGCTGATTGCGGGCCTGGTGATGGATATCGGGGCGGCGATCCTGCTGCTTGGCCCTGTGCTTCTGCCGGTTGCCGTTGCCGCCGGGATCGATTCGATCCGTTTCGGCGTCGTCCTCGTCGTCAATCTGATGATCGGCGGGCTCACGCCGCCGGTCGGCATGCTGGCCTTCGTGGTCGGCGGCGTCACCGGCCTTCCGCCGGAAAGCCTGTTCAGGGCGATGTGTCCTTTTCTTCTGGCGCTTCTCGCAGCCCTGTTCGTCCTCATCCTCTTTGCCGTTCCCGTATGAAAGGTTTGTCTGCCATGACTACGCTCAACCGTCGCCATCTCCTGAAAACAGGCGCCGCGGCCGCCGCAGTGCTTGCTGCGCCCGCCTATCTGCGAACCGCCAGCGCCGCCACGCGCGATGTCGTCATCGCCTCGCTCCTCGGCGAGGATAAGCCGGAAACCATGGTCTGGCGCTTCTTCGCCGATGCGGTCGAACAGCGGCTTCCGGGCCGGTTCCGCTTCCGGATCGTGACCAATGGCGCGCTCGGCGGCGAAAAGCAGGTGGCCGAGAATATTCGCCTCGGATCGGTGCAGGCGAGCCTCTCCACCATTTCGGCGCTTTCGGCCTGGACGCCGCAATTGCAGTTGCTCGACCTGCCTTTCCTGTTTCGCGATGCCGCGCATCTTCGCGACGTCGTCACCGGCCCGGTCGGCGACGACCTCTCGGCCCGGCTTGCGCAAGAGCAGTTCATCGTCGGCGGTTTTATTGATTACGGGGCCCGCAACCTGCTGGCCAAGGAGGCGATAACGCGGCCCGGAGAGATGGAAGGCAAGACCATCCGCGTCATCAACACCCCGCTCCACACGCGCCTTTGGAGCGCCTATGGCGCGACGCCGGTCGGCATCCCGATCACCGAAACCTATAACGCGCTCGCCACCGGGGTAGCGGATGCCATGGACCTGACGAAATCGGCCTATGCCGGGTTCAAGCTCTATGAGGTGGTGCCGTTCATGACCGAAACCCGCCATATCCGCGCCGCCGGGGTGCTCTATTTTTCCGCCGGCTTCTGGAACAGTCTCGATCCCGAAACACAGGCCGTGCTCGGCGCGATCTCGGCCGAGGCCGCGCTCTATTTCAACCGGCTGATCGTTGAGGACGAGGCGCAGTCCGTGGCGCTTGCCAAGGCCAATGGCGCCACTTTCCTTCAGCCGGAGGACATGGAGGCCTGGCGCGCCGGGGCGCGGGGCGTGTGGAGCGATTTCGCACCCGTCGTCGGAGGAATGGACACAATCGAGGCGGTGGCGCAGGGCTGAGCTGCGCCCGAAACCGGCCGTTCAGCCGGTGACCTTCACCTGATTGCGACCCTCCACCTTGGCGGCATAAAGCGCGCGGTCGGCGAGCTCGATGATATTGGGCGGCGAAACCCGCGGGCTGAACACGGATATGCCGATGCTGACCGTCAGCGTCTGCTTCTGTCCGTCGGGGAGGATGAACGTCTGCCCGGCGATGGTGTTGCACAGGCGCTCCGCGATCGCTGTCGCCTCATAGGTTCGCAGTCCCGGCAGGATCATCGCGAATTCCTCGCCGCCATAACGGTAGGCCCGGTCATTCTCGCGCGCCGTCAGTTCAATTGTATCCGCAACCTGCCGGAGCGCGTCATCCCCCGCCAGGTGTCCATAGGTGTCGTTGAACTGCTTGAAATGGTCGACATCGATCATCAGCAGGGAGAACGGCTCGCCGCTCTCTTTCGATACGGCGATGGCCTCGTCGATCGCGCGGTCGAACTCGCGTCGGTTGTAAAGGCCGGTCAGGCCATCGGCGCGCGCGGCCGCAGCCAGGGCATCTTCCTGCCGGTTGATCTGCTTGAGCATGGTGTTGAAGGCCTGCGCCACGGAGGCAAGCTCCGGCGGGACCTGCACCTCGATTTCGCGGTTGCGCGTGCCGCCCGCGACCAGCATCGCGCCTTCCACCAGTTTGTCGGTGCTGCGGATCAGCGCCTGGTCGATGATGAATATGCCGATCCCGGAAAACACCAGCGCCAGAACGCCTGCAATCGCGGCAAAGCGGTCGAGCCGCTCCATTGTTTCGAGTGCTTGTCGGTGGCTCTCCTCGTTCAGCAGGCGCATGCTCTCGGCAATGCTTTCCACGCGCTTGCCGGTTTCGCCGACGACGCTTTCAAAGCGCATCAGGGGCTGGTCGGCGCCGCCGGGCAAAGGGGCAACGTCCGACGCGGCCTGCAGCAACAGTGCCCATTGCTGGCTCACGCCTTCAAGCACGGGATCAAAGGAAGGGTACGTCTCCGTTATCATTTCCAGATCGCGCAGATTGGCGGCGATATCGCGCTCGGCCGCCTCGAAACGATCGCGGTAGCTTTCGTCGCCGGTCTGCGCGAAATCATTGACATCGGTGGCGATGTCCCAGAGGTTGCCCTGGATCCGCTCCAGCGCCAGCGATACCTTGTGCTGGGTGTGAAGGACCTGCCGGAAGGGCTCACGGAGCTGATCGCGATAGTCCAGATACCAGAAGGCGGAAAGGGCCGCGACCGGCAGCAGCGCCATCATGAACCCGACGATCAGCCAGGCCCTGAGAGAAAGCCCGCGGAACCAGCGGCCAAACAGGCCGGGATCACCCGATTTGTCCATCCAACAATATCCCCCGCGGCGTCATGCCGTTGTTCGCTTTTTCGGTGTGTTTCGGTGGTGCTGCACTAAACCGAACAGGGGGCTGGTTCTACTATCTCCAAGTTGTCATTTGGGCCCGGACGGTAAGCCGCGTCGAGCATGCGCGGCGCTTTCGTCGGACGATTACGTGGCTCCTCGAACGGCATTGGCTTCGGGGCGAAAGCCTGCGTGACGCTGCTACCCGTACATCAGGTTCGGCAGGAACAGCACGATGCCCGGCACGAACAGAAGCAGCGCCACCAGCGCCATGATGGCGGCGATGAACGGCCAGGATTCCTTCACGTAATCCTCGATCTTGGTGTCCAGCAGGCTGCAGACGGTGAACATCGCGACGCCCACCGGCGGCGTCATGCCGCCGAAGGTGACGATGGTCATCATCAGGATACCGAAATGCACCGGGTCGACCCCCGCCTTGACCACAACCGGAACGAGGATCGGCGTCAGCAGCAGCACCAGGATCGTGCTTTCGAAAAACAGGCCGGCGATGAACAGGCCGATCAGGATGACGGTGACGATCAGAACCGGATTGGCGAGGCTCTCCAGCATGAAGCCCGCCACGCTCTGCGGCACCTGAAGGAAGATGATCGCGAACCCGATCATGCCCGACATCAGGATGATCAGCATGATCAGGCCGATATCCGACAGTGCATGGCCGAAGGCCCGCTTGATCATCTCGAAGGTCATCACCCGGTGGGCGAAAACGCCGACGAGGATGGCGTAGACCACCGCAAACGCGCCGACTTCCGATGGCGTGAACAGACCGCCGCGGATCGAGCCGATCAGAAGCACGGGAAACAGCAGCGCCCACTTGGCGCCCCAGGCGGCGCGGCCGAGTTCGCCGGCGGTCGGCTTCCTCATGTCGCTCATGACATAGTTGCGCTTGCGGGCGACAAGCCAGGCGGCGACCATCAGGAATACCATCATCAGCACGCCGGGCACGATGCCCGCCATGAACAGCCGGCCGATCGAGACCTGGCCGACATAGCCGTAGAGGATCAGGCCGATCGACGGCGGAATGGTCGCGGTGATCAGCGAGGACATCGCGATCACGGCGGAGGAATAGCCCTTCGAATAGCCGTTGGAGATCATCTGCGGACCGAGAACGCGCGCTTCCATGGCAGCATCGGCGACCGCCGAGCCCGAGACGCCGCCCATCAAGGTCGACAGGATGATCGAGACCTGCGCGAGACCGCCCGCCATCCAGCCGACGGCGACCTTGGAGAAGGTGAACAGCCGGTCGGTGATGCCGCTTTCGTTCATCAGATGGCCAGCCAGCACGAAAAACGGCACGGCCAGCAGCGGAAAGCTTTGCGAAACGGTCGCGATTTTCTGCACGCCGATCGAAACCGGCATGATGTCGGAGGTCAAAAAGAAGGTGAAGCCCGAAATGCCGATCGCGAAGGCAATCGGCGCGCCAAGCAGCATGAGGGCAAAGAAGACGATACCGATCAGGGCCATGGGCTTACTCCGCCGGACCGGTATGGACCACCGGCTGTTCGGGGACTGTCGTGCGGGTGAAGATCAGCATCCCGTCTTTCGCATTGCGCCAGGCCTGCCAAAGATTGCCGAGGATCGAGATCGACAGCATCACACAGCCGGCGGGCACGGCAATCGTCACCCAGGCATAGGAGAGGCCGGAGTCGCCGAACTGGCGTTCCTTGTTGAGCATGGTGAGCTTGTAGCCCTCATAGGCAAGCAGCATGAGAAAGGCGAGGAACAGCGCTGCAAGCGCCGTCTCCAGCGCCAGCCGGTAGCGGTGCGGGAACGGGCGGACCAGGAAATCGACGCCGAGATGGCCGCGCTCGCGCATGGCCCGCGTCGCGCCGATGAAGCAAAGCCAGATGAACAGAAGCTGCGCAAGATCGACGGACCAGATCAGCGGATGACCGAAGAAACGCATGGTCGCGGCGATGAACACAAGAAAGGTGATGACCGCAAGCAGGGTCGCGCCTGCAACATACTCGATCTTTGCGAGGAAACCGGGCATGGTGGCCCCTCCCGATATGGCGCGAGGAGCGACAGCTCCCCGGTGTGGTTTTCCCGGGCTTCCGCGGTGGAAGCCGAATGTTGTTTTCGGCCGCGCCTCTGGAGCAGGGCGCGACCGGCTTTCGGCAGGGCCCGCGGGCTTACTGCGCGGCGATCGCCTGAAGCTTGTCGCGCAGATCGCCATAGCCGAGATTGTCATAGACCACGGCGGTCCGCTCCTTGAACGGGGTGACGTCGATTTCCTCGACCGCGACGCCGCTATCCTTCAACTGCTGTTCGAGGCTCGCCAGCGCGTCACGGGTGCCGTAGGAGGCGATGTCGCCGGCCTTCAGCGCTTCCTCGTGGAGGATCGTCTGCAGGTTTTCCGGCAGCGAATCGACCCACGCGGCGGAGGTGATGAGGCCGGTGATCAGGTTGATGTGGCCGGTCAGCGTGATGTTGGTGATGACCTCGTCAAGCTTGGCGCCGACGACGGCTGGAAGCTGGGCCTCGGCTCCGTCGATGACATTGGAGGAGATCGCGGAGTAGACCTCGCCCCAGGGCATCGGCGTCGGCGTTGCGCCCATGGCCTCGATCGTGCCGGTCCAGACGGGCGCGCCGGGGGTGCGCATGCGCACGCCCGAAAGGTCGTCCGGCCCGTTGATCGGCTTCTTGGTCAGGAGATGGCGTTCGCCCTGCCACCAGTTGAAGCTCAAAACGTCGAGGCCGGCATCGTCGTGAAGCGTGGTCGCCCACTCGTCGAACATGTCGGAGGTGACGACCTTGCGGATGCCGTCATAGCCATTGGCGAGATAGGGCGCGCCCAGCACGCCGAATTCGTTGACGAAGACGGCGAGGCGGCCGCCGTCGACCACGACCGCAACCGGCGCGCCGGCGCGGGCCTGTTCCAGCACATCCTCGTCGGGACCAAGCTGCGAATTCGGAAACAGGCGCACTTCGAGCGCGCCGTCGGAGGCCTCGGCAACATTGTCGCGGAAGGCCTCAAGGCCCTTGTAGAGCGGGTCCGTGGTGGCGAGCGCGGTGTTGACGCTCAGTGTGTAGTCGGCGGCAAGCGTTGTGCCCGCCATCAGGCTTGCGGCAAGGCCGGCGAGCGCGATGCTTTTGATATTGGCGATGTAGTTCATATCGTCCTCCCATTCAGACGGCGGGGCTTTGCCCCGGTGGCAATGTCCGGGGCCTAGCGTCCCGGCTCCTCGAAAAACTCAGGCTTTTCCTCGAATATCGCGGGCAGGTCGCTCAGGATTTCGCGCAAGTGCCCGCGCGCCGCGGCCTCTGCTGCTTGCTGGTCGCCATCGCCGATCGCGTTGACGATGGCTTCATGCTGGTCGGTGAGCTTGACCATCGGGAAGCGCAGCAGGCTGAGATAACGCACGCGGTCCATCTGCACCTTCAGCCCCTCGATCAGCGCCCAGGCGCGCGCCTTTCCGGCGGCGTCGGCCAGCGTCTTGTGAAACAGTTCGTCGAGCTTGATGAAGCGCGTGGCGTCGGTGCGGGCCGCTTCGCGCTGTTCCTGCAACTGGAGCCGCAATTCCTCCACCAGCCCGGCATCGGGTCTTGCAGCCAGAAGCTTGACGATATCGGCCTCGATCGCCTCGCGCACGAAGCGGGCATCCATGACCGCAGCCTGCGATATCCGGCGCACGAATGTGCCGCGCTGCGGACGAACCTCCAGCAGACCCTCTTCCGAAAGCTTGATGAAAGCTTCGCGCACCGGCTGGCGGCTGACTGAAAAGCGGGCAGCCAGCTCCGACTCGGAAAGCCTGGAGCCGGGCGGCAGATCATTGTGAAGGATAAGGTCACGCAGAATGCCATGCAACTGGGCGCCAACCGGCGCGCCCGGAGCAATTGTCGTTTGCACTGTCTCTGGCAGCATTGCATTCCTCCCTATGGTCTCAAGTTGCACCATACTTCCATACTAGTCAACAGGGCATTTCGATGCTAAGTCTGCGACGTGACCATCCGGGTGCTTACGCGCCCGAGACCGGCTGCCAAAGCGCGCCCAGGAGAAGTGGATGACGGTTTGCCGACCGGACGCGCGTAAAAACAAATGGATAGGGCATTTCCGGGGATTCGGTTTTCATCGGAAATGCTCTAATGAGATGAAGAATGCTTCGGGAGAGAGAGTATGCGGCAGACATGGCGCTGGTTCGGACCTTTGGATCGCGTATCGATCGACGATATGCTGCAGGCTGGCGTTGAAGGCGTTGTCACCGCGCTGCATCATCTGCCGACAGGCGAGGTCTGGACGCCGGCCGAAATCGAACGGCGGCAGACCGAGCTGTCGCTGATGAGCGACGGCGCGCCGTCGGGGCTGAAATGGGAAGTGGTGGAAAGCCTGCCGGTTTCGGAGGATATCAAGAAGCAGAAGGGCGACTGGCGCCGCCATATCGACAATTACAAGATCAGCATGGCAAATCTCGCCGAGGCCGGAATCGAGACCATCTGCTATAATTTCATGCCGGTGCTGGACTGGACCCGAACCGATCTCGCCTATCGGCTGAAGACGGGTGCCACCTGCATGCGCTTCGACTATGCCGATTTCGCCGCCTTCGATATCCATATCCTTGAGCGCCCCGGCGCGCATGAGGATTTCGCCGAGGACGTGCGCGCCGAGGCCGGACGTCGGTTTGCCGAAATGGATGATGCGCGCAAGGCTGCACTGGCAAAGAACATCGTCTTCGGCCTTCCCGGCGCGGCCGAGAGTTTCACGCTGGAGGATGTGCGCCAGCATCTCGCAGAATATGCAACGATTTCAGCCGAAGGGCTGAGAGCCCATTTCATTGATTTCCTGGAGGAAGTGACGCCGGTTGCCGAAGAGCTTGGGCTCAGGCTCTGCTGCCATCCCGACGATCCGCCCTTCGGCCTTCTGGGCCTGCCGCGGGTGATGTCGACGGAAGCCGATTACAGGACGATGATGGAGGCTGTCGATAGCCCCGCCAACGGCATCACGCTTTGCTCCGGTTCGCTCGGCGCGCGGCCTGACAATGACCTGCCTGGCATGATGGAGCGGCTGGGCGACCGGGTGCATTTCCTGCACCTGCGCAATGTCCATCGCGAGAGCGCCAACATTGCAGGCTCGTTCTATGAATCCGAACATCTCGGCGGCGATACCGATATGGTGGCGCTGATGGCGGCGGCGATTGCCGAGGAACGGCGGCGCAAGGCCGCGGGACGCGCCGACTGGAACATTCCCTTCCGGCCCGATCACGGCCTCGACATTCTCGATGACCAGAAGCGCAGGGCCCAGCCCGGATATCCGGCGATCGGCCGGCTGAAAGGGCTTGCGGAACTGCGCGGCATCCTCAAGGCTCTGGATCGCTGATCTCGTCGTCGGTGTCGGGCAGGGCGAAGGTCATCGCCAGAAGGTTGTCGCGCAGCCGGTCGATATCAGCGCCCACGACCTTGTCGATCCGGTCATGGGTCTGCCGCCAGATCGGCACGGCTTTTTCAAGCAGGTTGAGGCCTTCATCCGTCAGTTTCAACCGGCGGACGCGCCTGTCCTTTTCGTCCTGGAACGAGGTCATCAGACCGCGGCGCTCCAGCGGCTTGATGCTGGCCGTCAGCGTGGTGCGGTCCATCGCCAGCACATGGGCGACCTCGGCCACGCGCGGCGGCTCCGGCCGGTTGAGCGAGACCAGCAGCGAATACTGGCCGTTGGTTAGCCCCAGCGGCCGCAGCACCTCGTCGAAATACCGGCCCACGGCCCGCGCGGCGCGCTGGAGGTGAAGGCAGATACACCGGTCCCGTACTTCAACGGTGACTGACAGGGGTAGACTTTCGCGCATATCCGTGCCTTTATGTTGATATCAACGTATGTTCCGCAACGGACAAAGTCAAGATATCGGAGGATTTCATGGCGTATGTAGACGGGTTTTTGGTCCCTGTTCCCGCTGAAAACAAGAAGGCCTATGTGGATTTATGCGCACAGGCGGCAAAAAAGTTCCGGGAATGGGGCGCGCTCGACTATGTCGAATGCTGGGGCGATGACGTGCCCGAGGGCAAGGTGACCTCTTTTCCCATGGCTGTGAAACGTGAAGAGAACGAAGTCGTCGTGTTTTCCTGGGTGGTTTGGCCGGACAAGGCGACGCGCGACGCGGCCTGGCAGAAAATGTTCGATGACCCCGAAATGAGCGAGATGAAAATGCCTTTCGATGGCAAGCGGATGATCTTTGGCGGCTTCGTGCCGGTGTTCGAACTCGACGCATAAACGCCGCGTTGACACTGTGTCTCGCCCTTCCACGCCTGCGAAGGCAGAATCGGGCTTGTCATTTTCAGATTGCCCCCCTAAGTTTACGTCGCTGGTCCGGTTGGGCCGGTGACGTTCTCAGGGCGGGGTGAAATTCCCCACCGGCGGTAATTGCTCAAATCGAGCATGAGCCCGCGAGCGCCTTTTTCGCCAAAATGAAAAAGGGTCAGCAGATCCGGTGTAACTCCGGAGCCGACGGTTAGAGTCCGGATGGAAGAGAACGAAGCGTATCGACGCGCGGAATCTACCCTTTGACGAGGGTATTTTACGCCGTCATTGTCGCTTTTGCCCTGCTGACGTCTTGTTGCAACAACGAGGCGAAGGGCATGATCTCAGCCCCGGACATAACGATTTCATCCACCGAGAACGCCGCCTTGCGGCGGGCGCTTGAGGGTGCCGCGCGCTTTGCCGGCGCGACCGCGCCAAACCCGCCGGTCGGCTGCGTGCTGCTGGACGAGCACGGCGCGGTGCTGGCCGAAGGCTATCACATGAAGGCCGGCGAGGCGCATGCCGAGGCGGCGGCGATCGCCAGCGCCCGCGCGCTTGGGGTTTTCGGCCGCATTCACACCGTGGTGGTCACGCTCGAACCCTGCAATCACCATGGCCGCACCCCGCCCTGTTCGGATGCGATCCTTACGACCCCGGCGCGCCGGGTGATCATCGGCGCAGCCGATCCCAACCCGTCGGTCAAGGGCGGGGGCGGCGCGCGGCTGAAGGCGGCGGGGCTCGATGTCGTCTTCATCGCCGATGAGCCGGAACTCCGTACCCAGAGCACTGCCGCCAGACGGCTGATCGCGCCCTTCGCCAAACATGCCCGGACGGGAAGGCCCTGGGTCACCGTCAAGCAGGCGGTGGACGAGACCGGCGGCATGGTTCCGCCGGCCGGTCGCAAGACCTTCACCTCGAAGTCCTCCCTGGTCTTTGCCCACCGGCTTCGCCGCCGCGCCGATGCGATCCTCACCGGATCGGGCACGGTGCTGGCCGACGATCCGGAATTCACCGTGCGCCATGTGCCCGATTTTCCCGGAAAACGCCGGTTTCTGGCTTTGCTTGACCGCCGGGGGCAGGTGCCGCCGTGCTATCTCGAAGCGGCCAGCGCGCGCGGCTTCACCGTGCTCAATCCCGCGGGCCTTGACGAGGCGCTCGCAATGCTGGGCGCGCGGGGCGTGCTGGAAGTGCTGGTCGAGGCCGGACCTTCGCTTACCGCCGCCGTGCTTAATGCCGGCCTTGCCGACGAACATGTGTTGATCACCAAGGGGCATCCCGACCACATCGCGATCACCCATGCCAATCCCGAATTTGATGCCGTGAAGGGCCCTGGAGAAGACCAATGAAGATGGAACGCAATTTTTCGATGGAGCCGGTTGAGCGTGCGCTGGACGCCTTGCGCGCCGGCGGCATGGTGCTGCTGGTCGATGACGAGACCCGCGAAAACGAGGGCGATGTCGTGGTCGCCGCCGAGTTCGCCGATGCCGCCGCCGTCAATTTCATGGCAAAGCATGCGCGCGGGCTGATCTGCCTGACGCTGACGGGCGCGCAGGTCGACCGTCTCGGCCTCGCCCCAATGGTGGCTGACAACCGGGCCCGCCACACCACCGCATTCACCGTGTCGATCGAGGCGGCGGAGGGGATCACCACCGGCATTTCGGCGGCCGAGCGCGCCCGAACGGTCGCCGCCGCCGCCAATCCGGATGCGAAGCCCGGCGATGTCGTCTCGCCCGGTCACATGTTCCCGCTGCGCGCCGTTGAAGGCGGGGTCCTTGCCCGTGACGGCCACACGGAGGGTGCGGTCGATCTCGCCCGGCTCGCGGGCCTCAACCCGGCTGCGGTGATCTGCGAGGTGATGCGCGACGATGGCGAGATGGCCCGCCGCGACGACCTGATGGCGTTTGCCAAAGAGCATGACATGCCGTTCCTGAGCATCGCCGACCTTGCCGAATACCGCATGCGCACCGAAATCCTCGTTGACGAGGTGGCGGCGGCCAACCTGCCCGTCGCGCAGGGCGCGTTCAAAGTCCATGCCTTCACGAGCAGGATCGACGGCGTGGAGCATCTGGCGCTGGTCAAGGGACCGCTTTCGGCGAACCCGCTGGTGCGGGTGCATTCGGAATGTCTGACCGGCGATGTGTTCGGCTCGCTGCGCTGCGATTGCGGCGATCAGCTTGCCGAAAGCATGGCGATGATCGGCGAGAAGGGCGGGGTCGTGGTCTATCTGCGCGGGCAGGAGGGCAGGGGCATCGGCCTTGCCAACAAGATCCGCGCCTATGGCCTGCAGGAGCAGGGGCTCGACACCCATGCGGCCAATCTGGCGCTCGGCCTGCCCGCCGATGCAAGGCAATATTATACCGCTGCCCATATTCTCAAGAGCCTCGGCGTCTCCCGGCTGCAGCTTCTGTCTAACAATCCGGAAAAGCCCGAGGCGCTTACGCGTTGCGGGCTGACGGTTGAAAAGCGCCTGCCGCTGATCATCGCCACCAATCCTCACAACGAAAATTATCTTGCCGCCAAGCGCGAAAAGTTCGGTCACACTCTTCCGATCTGAACCCTGGCTGCCTGTTCCGGCGCATCTTGACACTGAAAGGAAACAGCGTGTCCCATCGCATCGCCATCGTCATTTCCCGCTTTAACGAAAAGGTCACCACCGGCCTTTTGAACGGCGCAAAGGCCGAACTCTCTGAACGCGGCGCGCCGGTCGCCGACGCCGATATCTTCGACGTGCCGGGCGCCTTTGAAATCCCGCTGGTCGCCAAGAAGCTCGCCCAAACGGGAAAATTCGCCGGCGTTGTCTGCATCGGCGCGGTGATCAAGGGCGAGACGGCCCATTTCGAATATATCTCGGAAGCCGCCGCACACGGGCTGATGCAGGTCTCGCTCGAGACCGAAATGCCCGTCACCTTCGGCATCCTCACCACCTACACCGCCTTCCAGGCTTTTGACCGCTCTGCCGACGACGAACACAACAAAGGCCGCGAGGCTGCCGCCGCCTGCGTGGAGGCTCTGGAAGCTCTGGCGAAGGTCGCCGCTGCCTGAGTGCTGGCGACCGCCCCGCCGGCCGTTCGTCGGCCGGGGGCGGTTTTTTCTTGTCAAAACGGCCTTCGCCCGTCATCCATGGTCTCGATGTGAATGGAGGACGAGGCTATGGCGGGCGCATTGAAACCGGAATTTCTGATTGCGGGCGAGCAGGAACTGCGATCCCTGTTTCCGGCAACGCATGACCTTGCGGCGAAGAAATCCCTGCCGCGGCTCGACAGGCATGCGATCGAGTTCATCGCCCGTTCGCCGTTTCTCTGTATCGGCACCCAGGCGGCCGATGGGCGGGCAGATGTCAGCCCGCGCGGCGATCCGCGCGGGTTTGTGCATGTACTCGACGACAAGACGCTGCTGATCCCCGACCGTCCCGGCAACAACCGGCTCGACACCCAGTCGAACATCCTCGCCAATCCCTCGGTCGGCCTGATCTTCATGGTGCCGGGCTTCGACGATACGCTGCGGGTGAACGGCCGCGCCGTGATTACCCGCGATCCCGATCTGCTCGCGCGCTTTGCGGTCAAGGACCGCCTCCCGCTGACCGCAATCGCGGTCCATGTCCAGGAGGTTTTCCTGCACTGCGCCAAGGCCTTCCGCCGCTCCAAGCTCTGGGACCCGGAAAGCCGCCAGGACCGCAGCGAAATGCCGTCGCTGGTGAAGATCATCCTCGACCAGATCGACGCAGCGCCGGAGAATCCGGAGGAGATGAGGAAATTGGACGAGGGGCTTGAGGAGAGCTATCGGAAGTCGATGTATTGAGGCACCCTGTCCGGCTTCGCTTCCGATCGTATGCCTCAAAGATTTGATATGATTTGCGAAACGGCCTGTTCGACGCTGCTTCCGGCGGTGTCGATGCGGATATCGGCGATGGACCAGTCCGCGTAGTCGCGCGCGATCACGTCCTGCCATGTGGGCTTTTTCCAGCCGGGTATATCGATCGGGCGTTCTTCGACGCGCAGCCGGTGCACGGCGGGATCGGAACAGGTGACCTCGACCCCCAGAAAGCGGGCATCGGCCCGCGCGGCAGCACCCGCGAACATTTCTCTCGTAAGCGCCCAGGGGTTCACGCAATCGGTGATGACGTCATGGCCGAGTGTAAGATTGGAAACGGCGAGGGCGGCGAGAATCTCATAGCTTTCCGATCCGATTTTCCGTTCGGGATCGTGCGCCAGCATCACGGTCTCGATTTCATCGACACGAAGATAGACCGCGCCGGTCTTGGCCGAAAGCGCCTTGGCGATGGTGCTCTTGCCCGTGCCGGGCAGGCCCGCGAAAGCGATAAGGGTTTTCAAGTTTTTCGTCCTCTCATGGCTGCGTCGATGGCATCTCATGCCGCGATATCGAGTGAAACCTCAATGAAAATCCCGGCTCGGAAACAGTTTCTTGGCCTGTTCGCGCGGATGATGCGCCCTTGGCTGGAGCTTGGGCCGGCGCGGGGTGTCGTCGGCTTTCGGATCGGTGATGCCGATGGCGTCGTCCATCGGGTGGCCGAGTTCGGTAAGCCGCCAGGAGCAGTCCTCGATGGTTTCGGCGATCACGTGGACAACGACGCCCTCGCGCTGCAGCTTGCCGGTGACCTTCAGCAGACGCCCGCCCATAACTGTGCGGCGGAAGCGTTCATAGACCTTTTTCCACACGACCACGTTGGAGACGTCGGTTTCGTCTTCCAGCGTCAGGAAGATGACGCCGGATGCCGTGCCGGGGCGCTGGCGGGTGATGACGAGGCCTGAGACGCTGACGCGCCGCAGCGGCGTTGTCGAGAGCGCCGAATGCAGCGTCAGGCCGGGCATTTTCGGGCGGAGCAGCTCCATCGGGTGGGCTCTGAGGCTCATGCGGGTGGCGACATAATCCTCCACCACCTGTTCGCCGAGATTCATCGTCGGCAGGATCACATCCGGTTCGCTTATGTGTTCGCCGTCGATCGGGTCGTTGAAGAGCGGCAGCGGTTTCGGCGCGCGGATCGCCTTCACCCGCCACAGCGCATCGCGGCGCGACAGGCCGGCATCGGCGAAGGCATCGGCCTCGGCAAGGCGCTCCAGCACCGCCGGCATCAGCCCGGCGCGCAGCCACACATCTTCCGGCGTCTGGTAGCCATTGCCGCGCGCGTTCTCCAGCCAGACGGCATCCTCCTGCTTCAGCCCCTTGATCTGGCGAAAGCCGAGGCGCAACGCATGGGCGCCGTCGGCGCGGCGCTCCAGCGTGCAGTCCCAAGCGCTGTGATTGACAGAGATCGGCCGCACCTCCACCTGATGTTCGCGGGCATCGCGGACGATCTGGGCCGGAGCGTAGAACCCCATCGGCTGGGAGTTCAGCAGCGCGCAGGCGAAGGCCGCCGGATAATGGCATTTCAGCCAGGCCGAGACATAGGTGAGCATGGCGAAGGCCGCCGCATGGCTTTCGGGAAAGCCGTAATCGGCAAAGCCCTTGATCTGGGCAAAGCAGCGCTGGGCGAAATCGAGCTCGTAGTCGTTGTTGAGCATGCCGTTGACGAATTGCGTCTCGAATTCACCGATCGTGCCCATTTGGCGAAAGCTTGCCAGCGAACGGCGCAGCCGGTCGGCATCCTCCGGCGAAAAGCCGGCGGCGACCACGGCGATCAGCATTGCCTGTTCCTGAAACAGCGGTACGCCTTTGGTTTTTTCGAGAACGCCGCGCAACTCCTCCTTCGGATAGGTGACCTCCTCCAGGCCAAGCCGCCGCCGGATATAGGGCTGCACCATGCCGCCCTGGATCGGGCCGGGGCGCACGATCGCCACCTCGATGACGAGATCATAGAAGGTTGCCGGTTTCATGCGCGGCAAAAAATTCATCTGCGCCCGGCTTTCCACCTGAAACACGCCGATGGCATCGGCCTTTTGCAGCATGTCATAGGTCGCTTCATCCTCCTGCGGCACGGCGGCGATGGTCAGCGGACGGTTGTAATGGCGCGCGGTCAACTCGAAGCATTTCTTCAGGCATGTCAGCATGCCGAGGCTCAGGACATCGACCTTGAGGATATTGAGCGCGTCGATATCGTCCTTGTCCCACTCGATCACGGTGCGGTCCTCCATCGCCGCGTTTTCGATGGGACAGAGTTCGTCCAGCCGGTCCTCGGTGATGACGAAGCCGCCGACATGCTGCGACAGGTGGCGGGGAAAGCCGATGACCTCGGCGATCAGGCGCACGGTCTGGGCAAGCCTCAGATCGGAAGGATCAAGCCCGACCTCCTTCAGTCGGTCGGGCTCGGCGCCCTTGCTGGAAATGCCCCAGATCTGGCCGGAAAGGGCGGCGGTGACATCGTTCGACAGCCCCATCACCTTGCCGACCTCGCGGATCGCCGCGCGCGAGCGGAAATGGATCACGGTGGCGCAGAGCCCGGCATGGTCGCGGCCATATTTTTCATAGATATGCTGGATGACCTTTTCGCGCTCTTCATGTTCGAAATCGACGTCGATATCGGGCGGTTCGCCGCGATGGCGGGAGACGAAGCGCTCGAACACCATGCCGATCATCTCCGGCTTTACATCGGTGATGCCGAGCGCATAACAGAGGATGGAATTGGCTGCCGAGCCGCGCCCCTGACACAGGATACCCTTGCCGCGGGCATAGGCGATGATGTCGTGGACGGTGAGGAAATAGGCGGCGTAGCCAAGCTCGCCGACCAGCGCCAGTTCCTTTTCCGCAAGCTCCCGGTTGCGTGCCGGTATGCCTTCGGGATTGCGTCGTTTCAGCCCCTCCCAAGTGAGGCGGGCAAGGCGGGCCTGCGGCGCCTCGCCATGGGCGACTTCGGCCGGGTAGTTGAAGGAAAGCTCGGTGAGATCGAAGGTGAGGCGGGCGGCGATCTCCAGCGTGCGGCGGATGGCGGCGGGGTGATCGCGGAAGATATGCGCCATTTCGGCGGCTGGCTTCAGCCGCCGCTCGGCATTCGGCAGCGCAAGGTGGCCGATCGCATCGATGGTGATGTGGTGGCGCATGCAGGTCAGCACGTCGGCGAGCTGGCGGCGGCTGGCATGATGCATCAGCGCATCGCCGACGGCGACCATCGGCGCGCCGGCCTTGTGCGAAAGGGCGGTGAGGGTTTTGAACCAGGCGGCATCGGAACCGTCATAGCGCGGGGCAGCACCCGTGAACACATGGCCGGGAAAGCGGCGGTGCGCCTGGGTTATATGGTCTGTCGCCTCCGCCTTCTTCTCCAGCCCCTGCGGCAACGCGATCAGGATGGAGCCATCGGCGCCTTCCAGCATATCGCGGAGGTAAAGCAGGCATTCGCCCTTTTCCGCGCGGCGCTTGCCGAGGCTCAGGAGCCGCACGAGTTTCTGATAGGCCGGCTTGTCCTTCGGCAGCGCCACGAAATCGACGGGGCTGTCGGAAAGCACCAGCCGGCAGCCGACGATCAGGCGGGGCAGGCGGCGGATCGGCGGCAGGGCAATGGATTTGGCCTCGCCGGCCGGCTGGCGCGAGGAGGGGTCGATATGGGTCGAAAGCCGGATCGACTGTTCCTCGGCCTGCTTTTCGATCTTGCGCCGGATCTCCTTCAGCGCCCGGAAGGCGCGCACCACGCCGGCAAGCGAATTGCGATCGGTGATGGCGATCGCGGCAAGGTCCAACTCGGCGGCGCGGATCATCATTTCCTCCGGATGCGAGGCGCCGGTGAGGAAGGTGAAATTGGTGGTGACGCACAACTCGGCATAATCCATGGCCGGACCTCAGGCGAACAGGCCATGGACGAACCAGCCGGGGGCCTGCGGGGTGTGGAACATCCACAGCCTCAGCCCCTGCCGGGTTTCCACCCGCCAGTAATCGCGAAGCCCGGAACGCCAGGCTTCGTCCGGCCGCCACCATTCCGGCGCGATCCGCTCCGGCCCGCTGCTTGCCGCCGTCTCAAACCGCATGCGCCGCCAGGAAAAGCGCGAGGGCGGGCGGCGGGCGGCGTCGCTGGTCACCGGCTCGGGCGGGAACATGCGCAAGGGGCGGGGATGGTCCATGCGCCATTCGGCATCCACCCGGCCATAGGCGGCGGGGTTCTCGGTGAAGGCGCGCTCGGGAATATGGCTTGCGACCGGCTGGAAACGGACGATGTTGTCGAGACCGATTCGGGCGCCAAGCCGTGTGACGAGATCGTCCAACGCCTCGCCCTCCACCAGCCCGCCTTCGCCGATCTGCTCGGCGGGCAGGACTTCCACTGCGCTCGCCTCCAGCCGGATCCGCTCGATACCGAAGCCGGCATCGATCTCGCCGACGGGGCGTTCGAACAGGCGCAAGATCCGGGGCGCATCGCGCATCGGGCGGGCGAGGCGGAGCGTGACATTCTGTCGGGTCTGGTCGACGCGCTCCACCGAAAGCATGATGGCGCGCGCGCCCGCTTCCCGGCTCTTCATCCGCAGGCAGAGCGTGTCCAGCAGGCGGGAAAGGGCGGCCATGACATCGTCGACAAGGCCGATCGGCTCGGGAAAACTCATCCGCACGCCGTAATGCGGCGGTTCGGATAGCGGTGATAAGGCCTCGCCGCGTGTGCCGAGCGCCTGTTCGAGCCGCTCAATCAGCGCCATGTCGAAGCGGCGGGCGAGCGTGGCGCGCGGCAGGGCCGTCATGTCGGCAATGGTGTTGAGGCCAAGGCGCTTCAGCGCCGTCGCGGTCTTCTCGTCGATGCGCAGTGCTGAAACTGAAAGCGGGCCGAGCGCGGACGAGGTCTTGCCCGCCGGCGCAATGCCGGGGGCGAAATGGGCCAGCGCCCAGGCAGCACCCCGGGTATCGGCGATGCCGATCTTTACCGAAAGCCGGGCGCGGGCAAGCCGCTCCTTCATGTCTTCAAGCATCGCCGCCTCGCCGCCGAAAAGGTGGGATGCGCCGGTGATGTCGAGCACCAGGCCGTCCTCGCCGTCGAGCCCGGCATGGGGCGTGTAGCGCGTCGCCCAGCGGGCGAGCATCACGAGGAAGCGCCGGTCCGCGTCTATATCGGCGGGGCGGGTGACGAGATCCGGCACATAGGCGCGGGCATCGGCCAGTCCCATGCCGCGCTCCAGCCCCTGGCCCTCGGCCTCCCGGTTGAGGTCGTAAAGCCGGTCATGATTGCCCTCGCTCAACGTGACGGCGTACGGGCCATCAACCGGGCGGGCCCTTAGAAACCGCTCGCTCGGCAGTCTCTGAAACCACATGGATACGACGCGCCGTTTCATCCCAACGCACTGCCCAACTGTTATTTGTTCCTGTTTTGTTCTTTATAATCGACCACTCCTGCAGAGTCGAGTCGGAAGTGGAAAACAGCGGCTTGCAGAGCCAGCGCGTGGTCGCCGCCTGATTGCCGGCGCCTTCGGGATGCAGCGAAAGCCCGATGCTGCGGCCGCTTTCGGCGGCAAGTTGCAGCCGGCGTCCCGGGGTGAGCTCGATCGGCTTGTCCACCTCCATGATGACGAGGCCGACAGCGCCCGAACGCAGGCCCTCTTCGGCGGCGGCCAGCGTTTCCGTCTGGTCCGCAGTGCGCGCCAGAATGATATCGCGCGGATCGAAAAAAGCCGAAAACGCCACCGGATTGATCTCCTCGGCAAACCATGCCGGCTTGATCCACAGCACCGTGCCGCCGGTGACGCCGGAAAGCGCCGCGGCAAAGAACGGCGCGCCGGGACCGGAAGCATCATGCACCCGGCCGCGCTGGAGCGGAAATATGGTCGCAAAGTCATCCTGCATGGGCGGATGATATAGCGGATCGGATGAGAATGAAAAGGGAACAAATCTGTGAGGGGCGCCCTCAGGCCTGCTCCGCCAATGCCACGGCATCCGCGCCCGCCGGAAAGCGCAACTGGCCCGATGTGTCATGCACCGCTCGCCAGACCGCCTCGGCGACATCGCTTTCCTTCGTCGTTAACGGCGGGTTGGCAAAGCCGGCGAAAATGGGGGCGGCGAAGTCCGCATAGGCTTCGGGAATCAGGTCCATCACCGGGATATCGGTATTGGCGGCGAATTGCGTGGTGGGGGCATAGCCGGGCTCCACCAGCTTCGCGTTGATCCCGAAGGCACCGAGTTCATGGGCGAGCGAGCCGGTAAATCCCTCGATCGCCTGCTTGCTGGCGGTATAGGCGGCGGCGAGCGGCATCGGCGTCAGCGTCGCGCTGGAGGTGACGTTGACGATCGTGCCGGTTCCGCGCGCCCGCATGCCGGGGATAACCGCCTGCGTCATCGCCATCACGCCGAAGGTGTTGGTCTCGAACACCTTGCGGATATGGGCCATCGGCGTTGCCTCGAAGGCGCCGACAACGCCGATGCCGGCATTGTTGACGAGGACGTCGATCGGGCCGGATGCCTCGATGGCGGCAGTGATGCTGTCGGCGTCGGTGACATCCAGCGGCAGCACGCGGATGCGTTCCGATGCGGGAAAAAGCTCCGGGCGCGGGCGGCGCATCGTGGCGATCACGTTCCAGCCCTCGGCGTGGAAGTGGCGGGCGGTCTCAAGCCCGTAACCGGATGAGGCGCCGGTAATCAGAATGGTTTTCATGTCGATCTCCTGTGTTGACGGGATCGATATAACCTGCGTTAATCGGATTATCTTCGATCATTAGTCCTGATTTAATTTGAGATAGTCCATAGTGGCGGATCCGCTTTCCGATGTTGTCCGGCTTCTGAGGCCCGGCGCGGTGTTTTCGAAAGGCATTAGTGGTGCCGGCCGCTGGGCCGTGCGCTATGCGGCCTTCGGTCAGCCGGGGTTTTGCGCGGTGCTCGAGGGACGCTGCAGGCTTGCCGTCGATGACGAAGAGCCAGTAGTGCTCGAGGAGGGGGATTTCGTGCTGCTGTCTACGACGCCGGCCTTCACCATGTCCGGGATGGAGCCGGCGCATCCGGTCTTCATCGATCCGCACGCCAATCCGACGCCCGACATGCCGGTCCGTTATGGACGGCAGGTCGGGCCGGCCGATATCCGGCAGTTCGGCGGCTGGTTCAGCTTTGCCTCGCCCGATGCCGGCCTTCTCGTGTCGCTTCTGCCGCGCATGATCCATATCCGCGGCGTTTCGCGGCTTGCGCAGCTCGTCCGCCTCGTGGGGGAGGAGGCGGCACAGGAAAATGCCGGCCGAGACCTCATTCTCGAACGTTATGTCGAGATCCTGCTGATCGAGGCGCTCCGGGCCGTGCCCGCCGAAAGGACACTGCCGGGCCTGCTCAGGGGGCTCGCCGACCCGCGGATTGCGGCAGCGCTTCGGGCCATGCATGGCGCGGTGGACCAGGCCTGGACCGTGCCGGACCTTGCCCGCGTCGCCGGCATGTCGCGTTCGGCCTTTTTCGACCGCTTTGCCCGCACGCTCGGCACCCGGCCGATGGAATATCTCGCCGCATGGCGCATGAGCCTTGCCAAGGATTTGCTCCGCAGTGGCGGCCACACGCTAGACGAGGTGGCGCAGAAGATCGGCTACAGCTCGGCAAGCACCTTCAGCACCGCCTTCAGTCGCCAGGTGGGAAGCCCGCCCGGCCGTTTTCGGACTTCATCATGACATCGCGCTCGTCTCTCTCCATCAACGCTGCTAAAATCGGGCCATGTTGGATTTCGACACATGCGAAGCGGCGCGGCAGGCGCGTGATCCGGGGTATGACGGCAGGTTCTTTACCGCGGTCAGGACGACGATGATCTATTGCCGGCCTGTCTGTCCGGTGAAGCAGCCGCTGACGAAGAATGTCAGCTATTTCCCGACGGCGGCCGCCTGCGAGCGGGCAGGCTATCGGCCATGCCTGCGCTGCCGGCCGGAAACCGCGCCGTTTTCGCCGGCCTGGAACGGAACCCGTACAACGGTCGAGCGGGCGCTGAAGCTGATCGGGGAGGGGGCGCTGGATACCGGCACGGTGGAGGACCTTGCCGAACGCCTCGGCGTCGGCGCGCGGCATCTGTCGCGGCTTTTTGCCGTTCATGTCGGCGCCTCGCCATTGCAGACGGCGCAGACGTTGAGAATCGGCCGGGCGAAGCGGCTTCTTGACGAGACGGCGCTGCCGGTCGCGGAGGTGGCGGCGCGCGCCGGCTTCGGCAGCGTCCGGCGCTTCAATGCGGCGTTTGCGAGGCTTTATGGACGGCCGCCCTCGGCGATCCGGAGACCGGCGCGATGAGCGGGTTGTTCTATACCTATATCGACAGCCCGGTGGGCGCTCTGCTGGTCGCGGGCGATGACAACCGGCTGCATTTCATTTCCTTCCCCACCGGCCACAAGGCCTTCGGGCCGAAGCCGGACTGGCGGCGCTATGATGCGCCGTTTGCGGAAGCGCGGCGTCAGCTCGATGCCTATTTCGCTGGCGAACTGAAGCAGTTCGACCTTGCCTATCACCTGTCGGGCAGCGGTTTTCAGAACCGGGTGTGGGAATATCTGGCGACGATCCCCTATGGCGAGACGACGACCTACGGCGCGATCGCGAAGGCATTGGGCGATCCGAACGCCAGCCGGGCGGTGGGCACCGCCAATGGCAACAATCCGCTGCCGATCCTGCTGCCCTGCCACCGCGTGATCGGCGCGAATGGCGCGCTCACCGGCTTTGGCGGCGGGTTGCCGACCAAGAAATTCCTGCTGAAGCTCGAGAATGCGTGGGAGGAGCCGCCGCAGGCGGACCTTTTTGCCGGGCGTCTTTAGAGGCTTTCAGGAAGCCGAGTCGCATTCACCCAGGCCGAAGGGCTCTTGCCGGTCACCCGCTGGAACTCCCGATTGAAGTTCGATTTGGTGTTGAAGCCGCTTTCCAGCATGGCGGTGGTGACGCTATCGCCGGAAGCGAGCCTTTCGCAGGCATGGTCGATCCGAAACCGGTTGATGTGGCGCGAGATATTCTCGCCCGTCGCACGGTTGAGCGCCGCGGAAAGCTGCTTTGCCGGCATTCGCAGCCGCCGGGCAAGCCGCGCGAGGGTGAGCGAAGGCTCGAGATAGAGCCTTTCCTCCGTCAGTAGACCGTCAAGTCGATCGACGATCGCGCGGTCGCCTTCCTCCGGAACGGGCGCGGCGGCGGGCCGTGACGGGGCCTCCGTTTCAGTCTCTCCGAATGCGTTCGGCGAAATGCTGAGAAGACCAACCGAAAGCAGCGCGCAGGAGGTGAAGATGGAGATGATCAACTGCGCCCATTCGGGCTTGTCGGAGAGGAAGGCAAGCGCGATCAGGCTGTCGCTGAGCGCCGACACCAGCAGGCTGACGGCGATGCCGGTCCACAGCCAGAGCGGCTGGCGTCCCGCTTCAAGCCGCGCCAGCGGCAGCGCATCGCCCCCCGATTTCAGTACGTAGAGGATCGCTCCGCCATAGGCGAGGAAGATGATCGGCAGGATGATGTCGATGGTGGCGGGCGCGAACAGGATGCAGAAGACGGTGAAGGCGGGCGCCAGCAGATGGAGGCTGTCGCGGGGCTTTACGGATCTGAGGAACGCGGTCTGGAATGTCAGCCAGGCCAGAACCGGTATCAGGGTCGCCGTCACCGGCTGGACCGGGCGCAACAGCGACAGCCCGTAATATTGCAGGGCCGCGACGATCAGGCTCTGCACCGCGCAAGCCGAGAGGAACACGATCACCACCGGCGGCCGTTTCTCGACCGTCAGCACCCGCAGGATCAGAAAACCAAGCACCAGTGCGGTGACCATCGGGATCGGCAAAACCAGCATGTCGTCTCCTTCATCTGGCGGTCTGATAGTCCATAAACCGGTTCCGGGCGACCTGAAACCGGATAGAGGACGCCGCAGAGGCTGAAAAACGCGAGGTCGGGTGGCTTCAACCAAAAAGGACCACCACCATGAAACGATTTCTGCTTTCCGCCCTGTTTTGCGGCGGCATCGCGATGAACGCCGCCGCCGCGGAAAATCTTCCGGGCTATGAACGGATGACGGTATTTCCGGAGGAACGGGCGGCGCCGGTGGCCGCAAGCCTCTGGTATCCCGCTGGCGTCATAAGCTATCGCGGCGTCGTCGGCGACAATCCGGTTTTCAATGGGACATCGGTGTGGATGGGCGCGCGGATTGCCGAAGGGCAATATCCGCTGTTCGTGTTCTCCCATGGCTCCGGCGGCAATATGGACAACAGCGCCTGGCTGTTTTCGGCGCTGGTCGAAAAGGGGGCGATGGTGCTTGCCGTCAATCACCCCGGCAGCACGTCGGGCGATTCCTCTCCGCGTGCCTCGGCCTATCTGGACCGGCGCGCCGGTGACCTTTCGGCCGCGCTCGACACGCTTCTTGATGATCCGGTTTTGGGGCCGCATGTCGATCGCTCAGCCATTACCGCGATCGGGTTTTCGCTGGGCGGCGGCACGGCGCTCAATCTTGCCGGCCTGCGGTTCGACGGCGCCGATTTCGCTGACTATTGCCGGGCAAATCCGGAGCAACTCGACTGCATCTTCATGTCCAAGGGCAATCTCGACCTCGATCGTCTGCCGGACGGGTTTTCGGCAGATGCCAGGGATGAGCGGGTCAGTCGCGCCGTTGCCATTGATCCCGGTTTCACCTATGCGGCAACAAAAGACAGTATCGATGCGGTGGAACGCCCCGTGCTGGTGATCAACCTTGGCGACGAGCACCTCATGCGGGCTGTCGATGTCTCTGCATCAGGCAGCAATCTTGCTGCGCGTCTGCCGGATGCAAAGCGCGTCGTGGTAGCGCCAGCGCATCACTTTACCTTTCTGGCAGAGTGCAAGCCCGAAGGCGCCGCCCTTCTGGCGGAGGAGCAGGACGATCCGGTATGCGACGATCCTGAGGGCGCAAACCAGATGAACGTCCATTCTCGCATCATAGACGCCATTGCAGGTTTTGCCGGATTGTGACGCAAGCGGGCCGCATCATGGGCCCGTCATCACATCCCGCGTACCGGAATCTTCTTTTCAAAGTGACGGAAGATGCTGACCAGAGTGCCCGTGAGGCAGAGATAGAGAAAGGCGAGAAACAGCAATGGCTCGTAGGTGAGGTAGGTCGACTGGCGGATATCGCCGACAATAGCGTAGAGATCGATCCCGGCATAACGTCCGCCGGCGTGAGGCCGCCTTTGCCCGATCTGCCGTCGATCGCGAAGGCGTACGGACTTGGCTTTCGCAGCCTGCGTTCGAAACGGTGGCGCGCATCTGGTGGAATACGCGCTGTAAAACTTCGTATTCCTCAAAAAAATACCCCCGGAAAGCGTCGCCGCTCCGGGGGTAATGCAGGGCCCGAAGGGCCCTGCGATCTGTTTGCGTGACTTAGAAGTCGCGCTGCAGACGGAACCAACCGGCCCAGTAGTCATCAGCATAGTACTGATCAGGCGTGTCGGTGTATTCGACGTTCAGCTTGGCGCTCAGGCCTTCGACGATGGTGTAGTCGAACAGGGCACCAGCGGACCAGTAGTCTTCGTTGTCGGCACCCGGAATATTGGCCGAGGTCCACTGAACAGCAGGCGTCACGGAGAAGTTGTCCGTTACGTTCAGCTTGTAGCCGGCAGCAAGAGCCCACTCGGCATATACGCCCGGGATAACGGTCGGGGTCGGCAGCGAGTAGTTCTGGAAGTCGTTGCTGCCGTAGGTGTTGGCGTAAGCGTTCCAACCGGTGGAGTAGTTGGCGCCGAGGTCGAGCGAGCCCGGGCCGAGTGCCAGCGAGGTCATCAGGCGGAACGAAGCTTCTTCGTTGTAGGTGTCGTAACCGACATCGAGCTTGGCGCCAATGCCGCCAGCCTGGAAGCCTACGCGACCGGAAACGCCGAGCTTGGGCGTGTTGTCGCCAGAGTTGGACAGGCCAACCATGGAGGGCTCAAGCGCGTCGAGCGAGAGACCGCCTACAAAGCCTTCGCCAACGTACACGTAGCGAATCGAGTTGAAGTTGGTTTCACCTGCAAGGTCGTCGATTTCGCCGAGAAGACCTTCATCCCAGTAGCTGAGGAACTTACCAGCCTGGAAGCCGCCGAGCGAGAGGTAGGCTTCGTCGATGTAGGTGTCGGTGGAGCCATCATCCGAATAGTATTCGCTGTTCAGAACGATTGCACCGGTCAGAGCGCCGAGTTCGGTGTCGGTCTTGGACGTTACGACCAACTGACCGCGCGTCCAGGCGTTCCAGGTGTCCGGGCTGTTGCCGCCGGTCTGGGCGTCGATCTGGAAACGGATGTAACCGCCGATGTTGAGGCAGGTTTCAGTGCCCGGAATGTAGAAGTAGCCGGCGCCGAAAGCGTCGCAGACTTCAACATAGTTGGCCTGTACGGGTTCGATCACGACGACCGGATCAGCTGCCTGGGCAGCGGAGGCAGCGGCGAAAGCTGCTGCAGAGCCCAGGAAAAGGCTTTTGATGGTCATAGTTAAATCCTCAATTTAATCGAGCATGGAAAGGAGGCGCTAGCCCCGATTTAGTGAAGTCCGGTGAATTGCCCCCCGGCTTCTGACAACCATTAACAACGTCTTGTGCGTCTGTCTCAATAAACCTTAGGTGGAACCATAAATCATTTGATTGAATAAAAGAGGGTGGTGCAAATTCGCAACAAAAACAGAAGTCACACATTCATGGCGAATCATGTCGGCCGTGTCTGAAGCGTCACCCTGGTTTTCGCGATCTGGCGAATAATCTCTTTTAAATCAGATGGTTGAAAGAGAGTTTCTTCGCGAGCACACAGTGCTTCGCGAAGATGTATCGGCTGTTCGCCCGGTTCTTGATCCCGCTGAACGGAGGAGAAAATGAACAAAGTGTTAAGGTACCTCCGCTCGCCCGTTTGGACGCTGAAAACGGGCCATCTGAATGACAGGATGTTCGCTGACCCAACGTCGGTTGGTATGGATTCATGTGGAATAAACCATTTTGAAACAATAGGATAGAGGAATGTTGGGGCGTTCGTTCCGCGGGTGATCGCGATCACGCAGCTTGGTTCCCAACCCGTCCATGGAGGAAATACGGCATTGATACCACGGCCAATTCCGTCAGACGAAAAAAAGACGCGCTCATCGAAATGAACGCGTCTTATGCAACCTGTGATTTAACGAAGCATTAACGGATGCCGGAATCAGGTCTCCGGATCGCCGCGCCGCATCATTTCGGGGATGGGCATGGAGAGGATATTGTAGCCATTGTCGACGAAATGGATCTCGCCGGTCACGCCGGAGGCGAGATCGGACAGGAGATAAAGCGCCGAGCCGCCCACATCCTCGATCGTGGTCGAGCGGCGCAGTGGCGCGTTGCGCTGCTGCCATGCATAGACCAGACGCGCGTCGCCGACGCCGGAGCCGGCCAGTGTGCGCACCGGGCCGGCCGAAATCGCGTTGACGCGGATGCCCTGCGGCCCGAAGTCGCCGGCAAGATAGCGCATCGAAGCTTCGAGGCCGGCCTTGGCGACGCCCATGACATTATAGTTCGGCACCACGGCGGTGGAGCCGCCATAGGTCAGCGTCAGCAGCGATCCGCCATCCGGCATCAGCGCGGCGGCGCGCTTGGCCACTTCGGTGAAGGAGAAGCAGGAGATCACCATGGTGCGGACGAAATTTTCCCGCGAGGTGTTGGCGTACTGGCCCTTGAGCTCACTCTTGTCGGAAAAGCCGATCGCGTGAACGAGGAAATCGAGCTTGCCCCAGCGTTCCTCGATTGCGGCAAACACCGAATCGACGCTGGCGATGTCTTCGACGTCGCAGGGGACCACGAAGTCGGAGCCGACCTCTGCCGCCAGCGGATGAACCCGCCGGCCGAGCGCCTCGCCCTGATAGGTGAAGGCAAGCTCCGCGCCCTCGGCGTGAACCGCCTTGGCGATGCCCCAGGCAATCGAATGATTGTTGGCAACGCCCATAATCAGGCCGCGTTTGCCTTTCATAAGTCCGGTCATTTGCGCATTATCCATTGTAGCGCTGGAAGACCAGCGTAGCGTTCGTGCCGCCAAAGCCGAACGAGTTTGAAAGAACGGTGTCGATCTTGGCATTGTCGATGCGCTCGCGCACGATCGGAACGCCTTCGAACTCGGGATCGAGTTCTTCGATATGGGCGCTCTCGCCAATGAAGCCTTCCTGCATCATCAGCAGGCTGTAGATCGCCTCCTGCGCGCCGGCCGCGCCGAGCGAATGACCCGTCAGTGATTTCGTCGACTGGATGTGCGGAAGCTTGTCGCCGAAGACTTGCCTGATCGCGCCGATTTCGCGGGTATCGCCGACCGGGGTCGAGGTGCCGTGGGTGTTGATGTAGTCGACCTCGCCGTTAACGGTTTCGATCGCCATCTTCATGCAGCGCACCGCGCCCTCGCCGGAAGGGGCGACCATGTCGTAGCCGTCGGAGGTCGCGCCGTAGCCGACCACTTCGCCGTAGATCTTGGCGCCGCGCGCCTTGGCGTGTTCCAGTTCCTCCAGAACCACGACGCCCGCGCCGCCGGCGATGACGAAACCGTCGCGCTTGGCGTCATAGGCGCGCGATGCCCGGGTCGGGTCGCTTTCGTTGAAGTCGCTCGACATCGCGCCCATGGCGTCGAACAGGTTGGACATCGTCCAGTCGAGGTCCTCGTGGCCGCCGGCGAACATCATGTCCTGCTTGCCCCACTGGATCATCTCGACGGCATTGCCGATGCAGTGCGCCGAGGTCGAGCAGGCCGAGGAGATCGAGTAGTTGACGCCGTGGATCTTGAACCATGTGGCGAGCGTCGCCGAGGCCGTCGACGACATTGCCTTCGGCACGGCAAAGGGGCCGATCCGCTTGGGCGAGCCGTTCTTGCGGGTGATGTCGGCCGCATCGATCAGGGTGCGGGTCGAGGGACCGCCCGAGCCCATGATGATGCCGACGCGCGGCTTCTCGCTGTAATCGCTCTCTTCCAGGCCGGCATCGGCGATCGCCTGCTTCATGGCGATGTGGTTCCACGCGCCGCCCTGCGAGAGAAACCGCATGGCGCGGCGGTCGACCTTGTCGCTGGTATCGATATCGGGGCTGCCCCAGACCTGGCACCGGAAGCCGTGTTCGGCAAAGTCCGGCGAAAAGGTGATGCCCGATTTGGCCTCACGCAGCGAGGCGGTGACTTCGGCCGCATCGTTTCCGATCGAGGATACGATTCCCAACCCTGTGACGACAACACGTCTCATATCTGTTGACCTCTTTATTTATCTTGCAAGCGAAGCGTCACTCGGCCTTGTCCTTGGACAGGCCGACGCGCAGATCGCTCGCCTGGTAGATCGTTTCGCCATCGGCCTTCAGCCAGCCATCGGCCGTGCCCAGAACCAGGCGGCCGCGCATGACGCGCTTGAAGTCGATACCGTATTCGAGAAGTTTCACGGACGGACGCACCATGCCCTTGAACTTCACCTCGCCGGTGGAAAGCGCCATGCCGCGGCCTTCCTCGCCCAGCCAGCCGAGGAAGAAGCCGGTCAGCTGCCACATGCCGTCAAGGCCCAGGCAGCCCGGCATGATCGGGTTGCCCTTGAAGTGACAGGCAAAGTACCAATCGTCGGGGGCCACATCATATTCGGCGCGAATGAAGCCCTTGTCGTGGGCGCCGCCGGTTTCCGAAATCTCGGTGATCCTGTGGACCATCAACATCGGCGGAAGCGGCAATTGCGCATTGCCCGGGCCGAAAAGCTCGCCCTCGGCGCACTTGATGATGTCCTCGTAGTCGAACTGCGATTGTCTCGTGCTCATTAAAACTCTGCTTCCCTTCGTTCAGCGAGGGGGTTTCGTGTCTGCCTCAAGATAAGGGCGTAACCGCGTTCCAGCAATGCGCGGCGGCGCACCTTCACCAAAATCTGCAAACCCTTCATCGTTTCGCTCCACCCGTGGCCATACAGGAAGCCGCCGCCTGCGACCAGAGTGAAACGCCATTCGGGCCCGTATTTGCAGTTTAATTTCAAGTGCTGCAAGCCCTGGCCCTATTGAAAGCGATTCTCAATCCCGTTATATCGAGCTATATTTGTGTTGTGACAGTTCAGACACCGTAGGAATTATGGCAGCGAGACATCGTATCTCCGAAGAAAGGCTCCGCGAAAGCGGTTTGCGTCCCACGCGTCAGCGTGTCGCGCTGGCCGAACTGCTGTTTGCCAAGGGCGATCGCCATCTGACCGTCGAGGAACTGCATGACGAGGCGATCGAGGCCGGCGTGCCGGTTTCGCTGGCGACCGTCTACAACACGCTGCATCAGTTCACCAACGCCGGCATGATCCGGGTGCTCGCGGTCGAGGGCGCGAAGACCTATTTCGACACCAATACGTCGGATCATCACCATTTCTTTATCGAAGGCGAAAACCAGGTGGTGGACATGCCCGCAAGCAGCATTTCGCTCACCGGCATGCCGACCCCGCCCGAGGGCATGGAAATCGCCCATATCGATGTCGTGGTCCGTCTGCGGCCCAAACGCCGCTGATACGGTTACGGCCCACCCGCCGAGCGCCGCAGCAGTAACAATCCAGCCCATTCCCTGAGTGCCGTCGAGAGCATCATCGCGTTGATCATCGGCTTGTCGAAGCTGAAACCGAGCCGGATATTGCCGTCGGTGCGATAATCCGCCGGCCATGGCGTGATTTTCATGCGTTGGCGGCCAAACAGCGCCATCGAACGCGGCATGTGATAGGCCGATGTGATGATGATGCAGCTTGCGTCCTTCAGACCCTGGCTTTCCAGCAATGCCGCCGTCAGGCTGGCGTTTTCGGCGGTGTTGCGCGCGCTCGGCTCGTAGATCATGCGCTCCGCGGCAATGCCGTGATCGGCGAAGAACCGGGCGGCGGGCGCGGCCTCGCCGTTAATGTTGCCGGAAAGAGAGTTGTCGCCGCCGGTCACCAGGATTTTCATCTGCGGATAGATCCGCGCCAGCCGGAGCGCCTCGATATAGCGGTCGGCCGCGCTGGAGAAGACATAGGTGCCGCGCCGCGCCGAAATGCCGGTGCTGATGCCGCCGCCGAGCACGATCGCAAGCGTCGGCGCCGCCTCAAGTTCCGGCCGAGGAAAACGGTTCTCGAGACCCGCCATTAGCATTGCGCCGGTCGTCGTGAAACAGGCGATGCCGAGCGTGATGGCTGCAAGTGCTGCGAAGACCGCCGCCGCCGCGCTCCAGGAAAAGGCGAGGCAGACGAGCGAGGCCAGCGTCGTCAGAAAGGCGAAGGCGAGCGGCTGGAAGATCATCCAGAACAGTTTTGAAACGACAAACATCCGGCCGCGATTCCAGAGCCGCCGGCCTTACGCCGGGCCCTTTTTCGTTTCGCTCTTGCGGAAGACATAATCGGTTTCCTGCCGCAGCGTTTCGCCCGGGCGCAGGATGGCGTTTGGAAAGCCCGGATGGTTGACGGCGTCGGGCCAGACCTGGGTTTCCAGACAGAAGCCGGCGAACGGGCCGTAGGGAAAGCCGCTCAGCCCCTCGGGCGTCTCGTCCAGCTTGAAGGCGGTATAGAACTGCACGCCGGGCTCTGTGGTCAGCACATCCATGGTGACGCCGGAAGAGGGCGCGCGCACGCTGATCACCGGCCGCTTTTCCATGCGCTCCGATGACAGGCAGAAATTGTGGTCGAACAGCGCCTGCCGGCCGCTCGGATATTCCCGTTTCATCGGCTGGGGCTTGCGGAAATCGAACGGCGTGCCCGCCACCGGCGCCAGTTCGCCGGTCGGGATCTGGCGCTCGTCGGTCGGCAGGTAATGCTCGGCGGCGATCATGATCTGGTGTTCCAGCGTATCCGTGCCGTTGCCGAGGTTGAAATAGCTGTGATTGCAGATATTGGCGATCGTCGGCTTGTCGGTGGTGGTCTCGTAGACCACCGAGAACACGCCGCGCGGCTTGAGCTGAAAATGGGCGCGGATCGTGCAATTGCCGGGAAAGCCGCCCCGGCCGTCGCGGTCGACGATCTTCAGCGTCACCCGATCCTCGCCGATCTCCTCGAATTCCCAGAGGCTCACCCCGGTGCCGTCGCTGCCGCCATGGAGGTTCGTGATGCCGTTCTCGTTGCGGTCGGCCTGATATTCCGTGCCGTCGATGGTGAAGCGGCCATCGGCGATGCGATTGGAGGAGCGGCCGGGCGTTGCGCCGAAATAGGGCGAATAGTCGAGGTAATGCTCGAACGTCTCGAAGCCCAGCACCAGCGCATGCGGATGACCGTCCAGGCGCAAATCCTGCACCACCGCGCCCCAGTTCAGTATGTTGGCGGTCAGCCCGCCGCCGGAGATCGTGACCCGTTCAACCGCCTGTCCGTCTCGGGTTTTTCCGAAGTCCTGGGGCGTGTTCATTGCTTTTCTCCGCGAAATGTCATTGCGGCGCGATACTGCGCCGGAAAGGGGAGAGCTTCAAGCGCTCTCCCGATCGATCTGTCGACCAATCCCTATTTCTTCCAGATGATAGGGCGTGGTCTGGTAGACCTCGTTGATCCAGTTGCCGAACAGCAGGTGGGCGTGGGAACGCCAGCGGTTCTGCGGCGTGCGCTGCGGATCATCGCTGGGGAAGTAGTTCTTCGGCAGGTCGACTGGAACATTGGCCTCGACGTCGCGCCGGTACTCGTCGCCGAGCGAGTTCGAATCATATTCGATATGATTGAACATGTAGAGCCGATTGGCGAAGTCCTCATGGGCGAGGCATGGCCCGACCTCGTCGGAATCGATGAGGATTTCCATGCCGGAAGCACTCGCCAGTTCCGCGCGCCGCACCTCGGTCCAGCGCGACACCGGAACCTGGAAATCATCGGAAAACCCGTTGAGATAGATCGAGGACGGCTTCAGGTTCTGGTGGCGATAGATGCCGAAGGCCTTCTTGTCGAGAAGATGCTTGGCGACGCCGTGGAAGTGATAGGCCGCCGCCATCGCGCCCCAGCAGATGTTCATCGTCGAGTGGCAATGGGTGGTGGTCCAGTCGAGGATTTCCTTCAACTCGTCCCAGTAGGTGACCTCCTCGAAGGCGAGCGTCTCGACCGGCGCGCCGGTGATGATGAAGCCATCGAACTTGCGGTCGCTCACCTCGTCCCAGGTATTGTAGAACGACAGAAGATGCTCGATCGGCGTGTTCTTGGCCTTGTGGCCGCCGACGCGGATCAGCGACAGTTCGATCTGCAGCGGCGAAGCGCCGAGCAGGCGGGCGAACTGCAGCTCGGTCTTGATCTTGTTCGGCATGAGATTGAGCAGCCCGAAGTGCAGCGGGCGGATATCCTGCCGCTCCGCAACCGTTTCCGTCTTGACCCGCACGCCTTCCGCAATCAGCGTTTCATAGGCGGGCAGTGTGTCTGGAATCTTGATAGGCATGTTCACATCCATACAAACAGAAAACCGGCCGCGTACAAATCGCAGGCCGGGGGCTTCCGCTCGCTCGGCCCTTTAGCGACTTGTTTAACGTGGCTGCAAGCCGGCCGGCCAAATCACCACGAGGAAGAAGTCAATAGCGCCGCGCGGGGCGGGCGTCAACATTCCGGGTTTACGAGGCGGCGCGACGCCAGGCCGCCGTGGCAATGCCCATGGCCATCAGCGCGCCGCCGCCGAGGCGCGGCAGGAAGGCGGTCACGGCCGGCGAGGCGATCTTCTCGCGGAGCTTGTCGGCAAGCAGGGCATAGGCGAGCGTGTTGAGCATGGCGAGGCCGACAAAGGTTGCGATCAGGATCGCGAACTGAGGGACAAGCGGCGCCTGCGGCCGCACGAATTGCGGCACGAACGCGATGAAGAACACGATCGATTTCGGGTTGAGCGCCGTCACCGTCAGCGCATGCAGGAAGACATGTCGGGGCGAAAGCGAGGCTTGCGTCGCCGAAGGCACGGCATCGCCGACGCCCTTGCTGCGAAACAGCTTGAAGCCGAGATAGACGAGATAGGCCGCGCCGATCCATTTCAGCACCATGAAGAGTTGCGCCGAGGCCAGCACCAGCGCGCCGAGGCCTGCGAGCGAGGCGGTCATGGCGATGAAATCGCCGAGCGCGACGCCGGCCACCGTCGCAAGCGCCACCCGCCGGCCTTGGCTCAGGGCGTAGCTCAGCACTAGCAGGACCGTCGGTCCGGGGATCAGCAGCAGCGCGATCGAGGCGGCGGTGAAAGCGAGCCAGATATGAAGGTCCATGGTCTTCTGCCTCCTGTTTCTGCAAGCAAAGACAGAGGTCGAGATCGTTTTCAAGCGTGGTGACAAGAAAAATCGCCGCACCGCCCTTGACCTTCCAGCAACTGGAAGCCCCATCTCTGTCGCAACAGGTTCCAGAAGGAGAATGGCAATGACCGAGACCTTGAAGATTGAAGGCATGGGCTGCGGCGGCTGCGTCGCCACCGTGACCAAGGCGCTTTCCGCCGTACCGGGCATTTCCGACGTGGCGGTCAGCCTCGATAGCCACGAAGCCAGGTTTGAAATGGCTGCGCCCGCAACGCGCGAGCAGGCGGTGAAGGCTGTTGAGGACTCGGGTTACGACGTGAAGGGCTGAGGCGGACCGGCCTGTCCGGTTTCGACTGAGATTGCTTCGATCCGAAAGCGCCGCAGCTAACAATCTCCCCCCTTGAGGGGGAGATGTCGCGAACGCGACAGAGAGGGGTGAACCCTCTCGACAAACTCAGAGTTCGTAGGCTGGCGCTGCACCCCTCTCTGCCCCTGTCGGGGCATCTCCCCCTCAAGGGCAGGGCTATCGCATATGAGCGATCATTGAGATGAGGAA
>NZ_JBAKFR010000033.1:0-46666 GCF_053484295.1 Martelella sp. AMO21009 | reverse complement strand
CAACAATAGCGCAGATCCAACAAACAATGCTCGGGCTTGACCCGAGCATCCAGGCGACACGGAAAGCGCTGCCTGGACCCTCGGGTCAAGCCCGAGGGCGACACACGAGAGGCACGGGCTCATCAAAAAACCGGGCCCGCCTTTCAGCGGGCCCGGCGCATCTTACTCAGCGGCGGTATCGGCAATGAGGTCTTCGTCACCGCCGAGGAAGCCGCCGGACTGGCGGCGCCACAGATCGGCGTAGATGCCGTGGCCATTGGCGAGCTCCTCATGGGTGCCCATCTCGACGATCTCGCCCTTGTCGAGCACGACCAGACGGTCCATCTCGGTCAGCGTCGACAGGCGATGGGCGATCGCGATCACCGTTTTGCCTTCCATCAGCCCGAACAGGCTTTCCTGGATGGCGGCCTCGACTTCCGAATCGAGCGCCGAGGTCGCCTCGTCGAGCACCAGGATCGGCGCGTCCTTCAGGAACACGCGCGCGATCGCGATGCGCTGACGCTGGCCGCCGGAGAGCTTGACGCCGCGTTCGCCGACATGGGCGTCGAGACCGATCCGGCCGTGCATGTCGCTCAAGCTCTGGATGAAGTCCCAGGCATTGGCGCGCTTGGCCGCCGCAATCACCGCCTCGTCGCTCGCGCCGGGGCGGCTATAGGCGATGTTGTCGCGGATCGAGCGGTGCAACAGCGAGGTATCCTGCGTCACGACGCCGATATTCTCCCTGAGGCTGTCCTGCGCCACCTTCGACACATCCTGGCCATCGATGGTGATCCGCCCGCTCTCCAGATCGAAGAAGCGCAACAGCAGGTTCATCATCGTGGTCTTGCCCGCGCCGGAGCGGCCGACGAGACCGACCTTTTCGCCCGGCTTGATGGTCAGCGACAGACCCTCGATCACGCCGCCCTTCTTGCCGTAATGGAAGGAGATATCGTCATAGACGATCTCGCCTTTGGTAACGGTCAGGGCCGGCGCGTTCTCGACATCGGTCAGCTCGTGCTTCTTGGTCATCATCTGCATGCCGTCATAGACGGTGCCGATGTTTTCAAAAAGCCCGGTCACTTCCCACATGATCCACTGCGACATGCCGCCGATGCGCATGACCAGGCCGAGCGTCAGGGCAATGGCGCCGACGGTGATCGTGTCCTGCATCCAGAAGTGGATCGCAAGCGCGCCGACGGAGAACAGAGCGATCGCGTTGTTGATATAGACGAGGATCTGGAACTGGGTCACCCGGCGCATCTGCCGGTAGACGGTATCCAGAAACCCGTCCATGCCTTCCTTCGAGAACTGCTCCTCGCGGCCCGCATGGGAAAACAACTTCACCGTGGCGATATTGGTGTAGCTGTCGACCACGCGGCCGGTCATCAGCGAACGGGCATCGGCCTGCTCCGCCGAGATCCTTCTGAGCCGGGGGATGAAGTACCACAGCAATATGCCATAGATCACCAGCCAGACCAGAAGCGGAATCACCAGACGCCCGTCAGCCGCCGCGACGACAAAGATCATCGACCCGAAATAGCTCACCACATAGACGAACATGTCGAGCGTCTTCATCACCGTTTCGCGAACGGCAAGCGAGGTCTGCATTACCTTCTGCGATACCCGCCCGGCGAACTCGTTGGCGTAGAAGTTCATCGAATGGCGCAGAACGTAACGGTGCATCTGCCAGCGGCCGATCATCGGCAGGTTGGGCATCAACGCCTGATGGATCAGCAGCGACCCGAATGCCGTGAGCAGGGGCAACCCCACGAGCACCAGCGCGCCCATGAAGAACAGGTGCCACCCCTCGTCCGCCAGAAAGGTCGAGCGGTCGGCCGTCGACAGCCAGTTGACGATGTCGCCGAGGAACTGGAACAGATAGACTTCCGCAAAGGCAATCGTGGCCGCAACCACCGACATCAGAATAAGCCAGGGCGCTGCCGGCTTGGAATAATGCCACAGAAACGGGAACAGACCCTTGGGCGGCGTATCGGGCAATTCAGCGGGATACGGATTCAGGCGGGTTTCAAACCAGCGAAACATGATCGGACTCCAATATGTCTCCTCAAACCCAAAACGGCGGCACAGGGGCGCACAGACACGGGACGAGACGGAGACTGGAACAGCGGCCAAAACGAAACGGCCGCAACAGTTGGGATTGATTATCTAGGAAGTATAAGAGGCGTGTGAAAGGTCACGCGAGCCGGCGTGGTGGAACGCGGAGCAACACAGTGCTGCAGATATTCATCATGCGGTTGCTCCTCTGCCGGCGTTGAAAACGGAGCCGCTTATACGCCCGCTGCAGGAATTTGACCAGCCTCAAACGGCGTTCGAGAGATCGTTTACACGCCAGTGTTGCCGGTGGGCAACGGGCGTGATGGGTGCCATCAACGCTGGTTGTGAATGGCGCGCGCCGCTTGAAAGTTGCGGTCAAATGTCCGAAACCGCGACACTGGAGTTGGACAGGAAGACCGCACATGCAAGGTTTCAAAGCCGGTTGGTATCGCAAGCTCGCGCTTTTGACGCCCGCGCCCTACAAGCCGTGGCACCATTGCCTGCGCATTTCTGTCGGCACCGGGCTGCCGCTCCTTGCCGGCGTCCTGTCCAACGATATCGCACCGTTCCTCTACATCGCGCTCGGCGCGTTCCTGACCGAGGTCACGACCCGGCTCGGCCGGTATCGCGAGCGGTTCAGGATGATCGCGATCTCCACGGCAATCGGCGCGACCGGGTGCCTGATCGGACCGGCAATAGCCGGTCACGGCTTGATGACCTTGATTGTCCTTGTGCTTGTCGGCTTCGCCTCCGGCATCATCAGCAGCTATGGCGCTGCATTTTCCACAGGCGCGCTCTACATGCTGGTGCTCGCCATCGTTCACGCCAGCACCGCGAGCAGCATGCCGGCATGGGCGGTCGGCGCCTGTTTCGCCGCGGGCGCCGCCCTCGTCACGGCCATGCTCGCCGTCGAAGCCCTTGCCGACCGCGACAGACCCGAACGCGTGCTGCGCGCAAACCTCATCCGCGCGCTTGCCGGGCTGGCGCGCGCCCAGGACCGCGCCGCCGCCGAGACTGCCCGCCGCGCCGTGACCGACCAGACCAAGGCCGCCTATGACATGCTGATCGAAATGCGCAGTCATGATGCCGGACGCACCCGGGACATGGCGCGGACCGCCGACATGCTGTCGCTCGCCCATCAACTGACCATGGCGATCATCGGCGCGCACCGCGACCGCAAGGAACGGCAGACGGCGGCCGACATGCTGGACGCCGTGGCAGACGCGCACGAGGCCAATGGCAGGCAACCCACCCTGGAAGGCGATGGAGAACTCACACGACTCTGCCGCCAGCTTTCCGATACGCTGTGGCGAACGAACACCGTCGAAGGCGGATCTCTCGATGCGACCGAACGCCACCTTCCGCGTTTCTCGCGCGCCGCCCTACAGACCAGTCTTCGCAAGCTGGTGGTCGGTCGCGAGGTCATCGACGCCGCGCTGCGGCTGGCGCTTTGCATCGGCATTGCGGAAATCGCCGGACGCTTCGTCTCCGGCGATCATGCCTATTGGGTGCCGATCACCGTCGCCATCATCATGAAACCCGATTTCGGATCGGTGTTCGTGCGCGCCGTCCACCGCAGCATTGGCACCGTCATCGGCGTGCTGATCGGGATGGCGCTGATCGAGCTGATCCCCGACCGGATCGGGCTGGTCGCCGCCATCGCCGTGCTCGCCGCGCTCCAGCCACTGGCGGCATTGCGCAGCTATGCCACAAAGGTCGTGCTGCTGACCCCGGTGGTCCTGCTCATGATTGAGATCGCGGTTCCCGCGACGCCGTTTCATTATGGCCTGCAGCGGCTTGACGACACTCTGGTCGGCGCGGCGATCGTGCTCGTTTTCGGCTATCTCATCTGGCCCCGCTCGCAGAATGTCACGCTCGCAAGCGCCTTTGCCGCATCGAGCCGGGCCGTTGCGGATTTTCTCGCCGCAGCCTCCGACGGCGGCGCGGAAGGCGCCGGCAAGACTCTCGGAGAAACGGAATTTGCCGCCTATCGCAAACTGTCCGATCTGCGCACACAGCTTCAGAAATTCAGCGCCGAACCGCCGCCGGCGGGCCGCGAGGCCGCTTCGTGGTTTCCCGCCGTCGTTGGCGCGGAACGCCTGTGCGATGCCATTGCCGTCTATGCCGAAGGGCAAAGGCTCGGCGATCCGACGCCGGACCCGGAACGGATCACGCGCGTCGCACAGGCGATGGCCGACCTGAATGCCCACGTGCCGCAAACAAAACGCATCGAGAAAACCGACAGGTTCACCGCGGTGGAAGCCGAAATCGACTGGCTTGCCGACTATCTGCGCAACCTGCCCTCAGCCTGATCGCGCCGCCTCTCAGAGCGAGCCGTCCTTCATGTAGGATTGCGGCGGCACGCCGAAATGGCGGCGGAAGGCGGCAACGAAGGCGCTCACACTTTGATAGCCGAGCCGCCCGGCAATCTCCGTGCTGCTTCTTCCGTGGCCGAGATCGTTGACCGCCTCCATCAGCCTGAGCCGGCTGCGCCATTCGGAAAAGCTGAACCCGGTCTCGCGGCGGAACAGACGCTCGAGCGTACGCACGCCCGCGCCCGAGGAGCGCGCCAGTTCCTCCAGGTTGGCATGATCGTCCGGGCTTTCAAGCAGGCGGCCGGTGACGCGCTTGAGGCGCGGATCGCTGCCGGCGGGCAGGCTGAGGGGCGCGGACGGCAGTGTCGCCAGTTCATCGATGATGACTTCCGACAGCCGCGAAAGCCGTTCGCTCCTGTCGGCCGCTTCCTCCAGCGCAAGCGCGCGAAACTTGAGGATCAGATGCCGCATCAGCGCGGTCATGTGCAGAACCTCGCAGGCGCTCTTGTCGACGCGGGTCACGGAGGGGTCGATATAGATGAAACAGGCCGCGACATCGGTTTCCATCGCCACCGCATGCACAACCCCGCCTGGTATCCAGACGCAGTGGCTGGAGGGCGCGAGCCAGTGCGTGCCCCCGGAGCGCACCCGCAATATCCCCTCCTCCGCCCACAAAAGCTGGCCTCGCGGATGAGAATGCGATTCGCGGCCGACCTCGCCCGCCTTCCAGCGCCGCGCCCGCGCCGTGACGGGGCGCTCGGGGTCGAGGACCGAGCCCGGCGCCTCGTCCTCGAAGAAAATTGTCGGAAACGCGATATCGTTTGGCATCATGTAGCAGTTCCGCAGTTCTTTCCGATCTCATACACTGACCGAAAGAACAATCCAAAGGCTTATCGATGCCGACCTACAAGAAACTTATCGTCGCGGGCATCGCCATACTGGCGATCATATTCGCATTTTTCCCCGTCTCCTTCATGACCCCGGATCAGGCCCGCACGCTTGGCCTGGTGCTGGTGACGCTCAGCCTCTGGGCAACCGGCCTCGTGCCGCCCTATCTGGCAAGCCTGCTGTTCTTCGTCATCGCCCTGGTGCTGAAACTCGCCCCGCCCGACGTGGTCTTTTCCGGTTTCCATTCGGCCGCCATGTGGCTGGTGTTTTCGGGGCTTCTGATCGCCGCGGCCATCAAGAGTTCCGGTCTCAGCCAGCGGATCGGCGGCGCGCTGCTCGGACGCCTTTCGGGAAGCTATGTTGTCCTGATATCCGGCATATTCGCGATCTCCATCGTGCTGACCTTCGTCATGCCGTCGTCTCTCGGACGGTTCTTCCTGCTGTGGCCGATCGCCGTCGCGCTCGCCGACAGCCTCGGCTTCGAAAAGGGAACGACGGGCCGCACCGCAATTGCCATCGCCGTGACCTTCGCCTGCCATATTCCGGGCTTCGCCCTGCTGCCGTCCAACGTACCCAACCTCATTCTCGCCGGCGCGGCCCAGACGATCTACGATATCGACCTCACCTATGCCTATTACATGGTGCTGCATTTCCCGCTTCTGGGCGTGGTCAAAAGTATCATCATGATCGCGCTGATCGTGCGCATCTTTCCCGATACGCCGCGCCCGCAGAGCGCAGGCAAGGCCGAGGTCGCCTCGTCGCCGCTCGGCTGGCGGCAATGGTATGTGGTCGGCATTCTCGTCACGACGCTCGCCTTCTGGATGACCGACACGTTCCACGGCATCAATCCCGCCTGGGTCGGCATTGTCGCCTCGGTCGCGCTGCTGTGGCCGGGCGTCGGGCCTGTGGGCCCGGCCGAATTCGACAAGCATGTGAATTTCAGCGTGCTGCTTTTCATGGGCGGGTTTCTGGCGCTTGGCGCGGTCGTCAACTATACCGGGCTCGGCATCGTGATCGCCCACGGCATGGAACATATCCTGCCGCTTGAGCCGGGGCGCGATTTCCTGAACTTCATGTCGCTGTCGCTGATCGCCTTCGTGGTCGGGGTGATCTCGATCCTGCCCGGCGTGCCGGCCGTTCTGACCCCGATGGCGGGGGAACTCGCGGAACTGACCGGCTTCAGCGTGATGGCGGTTTTGATGACGCAGGTGATCGGCTTTTCGACGATGCTGTTTCCCTATCAGTCCGGCCCGCTGATGGTCGGCATGCAGGTCACGGAGCAGCCGGTTGCCAAGCTGATGAAGATATTGGCGCCGCTGACCGCGATCACCGCGCTGGTGCTGATCCCGCTCGACTTCCTGTGGTGGAAGCTGCTCGGCGTCATCTGAGGCTTGAGCGGGCGTCCGTTCCGGCATAGACAACGCCCATGACCCTGCGCATTGCCCTTTACCAGCCGGATATCGCCGGCAATACCGGCACGATCCTCAGACTTGCCGCCTGCCTCGGCCTTGCCGTCGATATCATCGAGCCGGCGGGCTTCGCGCTGTCGGACAGGAACCTGAAGCGGGCGGGCCTTGATTACATCGCCGCCGCCGTGCTGACCCGGCATGTGGACTGGGAGGCCTTTGAGGCTTGTCGACGCGACAGCGGCCGGCGCCTTGTCCTGGCCTCGACCAAGGCGAGCGTCGGCCATACCGACTTCGCCTATCGGCCGGACGATATCCTGCTGTTCGGTCGCGAGAGCGCCGGCGTGCCGGACCATGTCCATGAGGCCGCCGATCATCGGGTGCGGATCCTGATGGCGGACGGGCAACGGTCGATCAATCTCGCGGTATCGGCAGGGATCGTAACGGCCGAGGCGATGCGCCAGACCGGCGGCTTCGAGGGGCTTTCCTGACCGAGATCAGTCGGCGGAGGAGAGCCGCCGCATGGTGAACTCGATCCGGTCGTCGCCGGTCACGCGCCAGCTTTCCACCTCGGTCCAGTAGGCGGCCTTGGGATAGCTCTGAAACCACTCGCGCGCCTTGGCGCGGGCATCCTCGCGGGCAAGGCAATAGCGCTCGCGCACGAACCCGTCGCTCTTTTCCTGCGCCCGGTGCTCCCGGATGCGCTTTTTCAGCCCCGCCATTGAAGGCGGCTTTGGAACATTGGCCATCACGCTATCCTTCATTCTTCAAAGAAGATAAGGTTTTCATCTGAAGTTTGCGAGTCAAATCAAAAGCCCGGGTCAACGGGCGTTTCAGTTTTGAGTGGAGTGCATCTATGGAACGGCCGCAATTGCCCGTGGGTCTGCCGGACGACATCGAAGAGAAAAAAGCCGCCTCAAGGGCCTGGTTCGAAAGCCTCCGGGACACGATCTGCGCCGGCTTTGAGGCGCTGGAGCGGGAACTGACCGGCCCGATGAGCGATCTCGAGCCCGGCCGTTTCGAGGTCAAGGACTGGACGCGTGAAAACGGCGAAGGCGGCGGGCGGATGTCGACCATGCATGGCCGCGTGTTCGAGAAGGCGGCGATCCACACCTCCACCGTCGAGGGCACGTTTTCGCCGGAGATGGCCGCCAATATGCCGGGCGTCGACGAGGAGACGCGCTACTGGGCGAGCGGCATTTCGCTGATCGCCCATCCCGTCAACCCGCATGTGCCGGCCGTGCACATGAACACCCGCATGATCGTCACCAAAAGCTGGTGGTTCGGCGGCGGCGCGGACCTGACGCCCGTGCTTTCCCGCAGGCGCAAGCAGGAAGACCCCGACAGCATGCTGTTTCATCGCGCCATGGAGATCGCCTGCAACCGCCATCAGGCCGTCATCGACTACAAGAAGCTGAAGTCATGGTGCGACGAGTATTTCTACCTACCCCACCGCAAGGAAGCGCGCGGCATTGGCGGAGTGTTCTTCGACTGGCAGCATTCGGCGGATGACAAGGGCGGGCTCGATGCCGATTTTGCCTTCGTTCAGGATATTGGCCGGGCGTTCAATCTGGTCTATCCGCGGATCGTGCGCTCCAACTTCAATCACGAATGGACGTCGGAGGATCGTGACGAGCAGTTGATCCGCCGCGGACGCTATGTGGAGTTCAACCTGCTCTACGATCGCGGGACCGTTTTCGGGCTGAAAACCGGCGGGAATATCGAGGCAATCCTGTCCTCGCTGCCGCCCGTCACGCGATGGCCCTAGTTCTAAATCGATATAGTTAATTTTTCATCAAACAATCGCCTTGTTCACCTTGCATTCATAGGGCTGTTGCACCACGTTTCTATAAGACTTGATTGTAAGCTTGTTCGGGAGGAGCTGAACAATGACGAAGAAAGTCGACATCAAGGAATACAGGCATAAACAGCACGACCAGAAGCCGAAACCGCGCAAGGTTGCGGCGACTGAGGAGAATGCACGTCCGGGCCATGTGGCTCACGGGCATCGCCGGCCCTGCGAGGGTTCGGCCGTGTTCGAAACCTGGGCCCAGCATTAACATGAGGAGCCGTCAATGACGGCTCCGATCGGGCCAGCCGCGATCGTGCGGCACGCAGCAAAGACCTCCCGGTCCTTGCCGGCTGGGAGGCCAACCACAAGGAGGAAACCATGAAACGCTTTGATTGCGGTTCGCTCGTACCCGGTTGCACCTTTCATGCCAGTGCGGACGAGGAGGCGGAAGTCGTCCGTCGCGCCGTCGAGCATATGAGGACAACCCACGGCGAGACCATTATTCGCGAGAACATGGTCGAAAACATCAAGGCGCGCATCAAGGACGAGGAAAAGGTTTAGGCCTTGCCTTTCCGAAGCGCATCGAGCCGGGCGGCCAGCGCTGCCCGGTTAGCTTTGAAGTCATCCTCGATCCACCAGTCTTCCAGCTTTTTCATGTAATCGCCGACCGCCGGCCCAGCCGGCACCCCGGCCGCCACGATATCGCCGCCCGAAAACGGCATTTGCGGCTTTTCCCATCTCTCCGCCAGATCAACCAGTTGCCCGAGCTTGCCGGCCTCGCCCGCTGCGTCGAGATCGCCCGCGCCGGCCTTGCCGCGCGCGACCGCCAGCGCCAGTTTCAGCCTGATGAAAATGCCGCCCCTGCCATTGCGGTAAAGCAGCTTGCGCAATGCCGGCGCGGTGGTCGCGCCGCTGATGGCGGGCGCCGTCGCGAAGGCGAGGAAGAGCGCGCGCTCGGCATTGGAGAATTTCAGCCGGTCGGCAAGCTCCGTGACGCGGACGTCATAGGGCGGAATGATCGCGGCGAGGCGCAGATAAGGGTCCGGCTGCCAGCCGAGCGCGGCTTCGCAATCGATCAGCGCGGGAACGGCGTCAATCCCCCATTTCTCGCTCTCCGGCACGATGGCGGTCAAAATGCCGGTCTGGCGCATCCATAGAAGCGCGCGCGAGGGATCGCGGGCGGCAAGCAGTTTCTTGGTTTCCGCCCAGACCCGCTCGGCCGAAAGCGAGGCGAGACCGTCGCGCGCGCGGACCGAGGCGCGCAGCCCGTCCGCATCCGGCCTGCCGCCGCCATACCAGGCGAAGAAGCGGAAGAACCGCAATATCCGGAGATAATCCTCGCGTATCCGCGTTTCCGCCTCGCCGATGAACCGCACCGTCTTCGTCTCGATATCGGCAAGCCCGCCGACGGGATCGAAGATCGCGCCATCGGCATCGGCATAAAGCGCGTTGATGGTGAAGTCGCGCCGCGCGGCGTCCTCGGCCCAGTCGGTGCCGAAGCGCACGGTCGCATGGCGACCAAAGGTCTCGACATCGGCGCGCAGCGTGGTCGTCTCGAAAGGCTTGCCATCGCAGACCACGGTGACAGTGCCGTGATCGATACCCGTCGGGATTGCCTTCATGCCGGCGTTCTTCGCCCGGGCCATCACGGCATCGGGCACGAGCGTCGTCGCAAGGTCGATATCGCCGACCGGCTGGCCCATCAGCGCATTGCGCACCGCGCCGCCGACGATCCGGGTTTCGCCGCCCTCGCCGTTCAGGATTTCAAGAACCATCTTCAGCCGGTCGTCTTTGAACCAGTCCTGATCGCAGAGCTTGGTCAAGCGTAAAGCCTTTCGTAGATTGTCCTGACGATGCCGGCGGTTATACCCCAGATCCGGTGATCGCCGAACTTGATTTCGTAATACTGCCGCACCTTGCCCCCCAGCATGGCGGAGCCGCGGGCGTGGTTGGCCGGGTCCATGATAAAGCCCAGCGGAACTTCAAACACCGCGTCGACCTCGTCCGGATTGATCTTCAGCGAAAAGCCGGGCCGTACCACCGAAAGCACCGGCGTGATCCGAAACCCGCTGCCGGCAAGATAGTCCGGCAGCCGCGCGACCGGCTGGACGAAATGGCGGGCGAGGCCGATTTCCTCTTCGCTTTCGCGCAAGGCCGCATCCTCCGGCGAGCGATCGTCCGGATCGATCGAGCCTCCCGGAAAGGCGATCTGGCCGGAATGCTTGCGCAGCTTGGTGGTGCGCCGGGTGAAGATCACCCGCGCCTCGTCGCCATAATCGACCACCGGCACCAGCACGGCGGCGGCGCGCATGTCGAGGTCCTCGTAATAGGCGAACAGGTCGGGATTGAGCTTGTGATCGCCGTGATCGCGGATGGCATGCTCCGGTGGCCGCCCGCGCTGGCTGAGCGCGCGCTCGCGGAAAGCGCCTGCGGCAAAGGGCGTTTCCTTGACGGTTTCCCTCACAGGCGTTTCTCCAGTTCCGCCATCGCCATCACCGGAAATGCCATGCCGCCGGAGCGGATCGCAAACATGGTGCGGCCGTCGATCTCGATCTCCTCGCCAAGCGCCATCAGATCATAGGTCAGCGCCCGCGAAAACAGCGCCTCGAGCCGCCCGCGCACCAGCACATAGGGTCTCAGCCCGTCATCACCGTCGCCGACGGCAAATCGCAGGGGATGATTCGGACCAACCTTCACCACATCACCCATATTGGTGCGAATCATCAGCGTCCGGCTGTCGCCCTCCCCCTCGGTTTCCATGCCGACGGCGATGAACGGCGCATCCTCCACCCTGATCCTGAGCTTTTCCACCGGCGTTACCAGATAGGTCGCGCCGTCCTCGTCCTTGCGCAAGACCGTCGAAAAAAGCTGGGCCATGGCCGCGCGGCCGATGGGGCTGCCCTGATAGAACCAGGTCCCGTCCGCCTTGATTTCCATGTCGATCTCGCCGCAAAACTCCGGCTCCCAACGGTCCACAGGCGCGGGCTTGCGCAATTTGCCGCCATCAAGCTGGCGCGTAATGGCCGAAGCCAGCCCGCCGACATCGCCCGCCATATTGCCTTGCGTCATTTTTCCGTCTCACTTTCAGGGCCAGAATGCCTTCCTCTCGAAATAGTCATTTCAAACCGGCTTGTCAGCCGCCCGCAGGTGATTATCCTTTCCCGACAGGCAGCGTTCCACCTTTTCGCCGCCTGAGACCCGAACCGGCCATGGGCCTTGGAGACATGTAAATGGGCGCGATTGACACCGAGGAAACGCAGATCGTGGCGGAGGCCGAAAAGGCGCTCGCCGACATCAAGATCGTGCGCGAGGAAGTGTCGAAAGTCATCTACGGGCAGGAAAGCGTAGTCGAGAACGTGCTGCTTTCGATCCTGTCCGGCGGCCATGCGTTGCTGGTCGGCGTGCCGGGGCTTGCCAAGACCAAGCTTGTCGCAACACTCGGCACCGTGCTCGGTCTTGACGGCAACCGCATCCAGTTCACGCCCGACCTGATGCCCTCCGACATTCTCGGCTCGGAAGTGCTGGAGGAAAGCGAGGCCGGTCGCCGCGCCTTCCGCTTCATCAAGGGACCGGTGTTCGCGCAATTGCTGATGGCCGACGAAATCAACCGCGCCTCGCCGCGCACGCAATCGGCGCTGCTGCAGTCGATGCAGGAATATGCCGTCACCATTGCCGGCCAGCATTACGATCTGCCGCGCCCGTTCCACGTGCTCGCCACCCAGAACCCGCTGGAGCAGGAAGGCACCTATCCGCTGCCGGAAGCCCAGCTCGACCGGTTCCTGCTGCAGGTCAATGTCGATTATCCCGACATTGAATCGGAACGCCGAATCCTGCTCGAAACCACGGGCGCGGAAGAGGGAACCGCAAACCCCGTGCTGAGCGCCACGCGGCTGATGGAAATCCAGAGGCTGATCCGCAAGATGCCGGTCAGCGAAAGCGTGCTGGAGGCGATCCTTGCGCTGGTGCGCGCCGCACGCCCCGGCGAAGGCCATGCCGATACCGACCGCGACGTCGCCTGGGGCCCCGGTCCGCGCGCCGGCCAGTCGCTGATGCTGACGGCCCGCGCCCGCGCGCTTTACCAGGGCCGGCTCGCGCCCTCCGTCGATGATGTGCGCGCGCTTGCAGGCCCCGTGCTGCAGCACCGCATGGCGCTGACCTTCGCAGCGCGCGCGGAAGGAAAGACCGTGACCGACGTCATCGCCGCAATCGCCCAGCGCGATTTCAACTGACAGGCTTGCCATTGGCTGCAATTGGACAAACGACACCGCCGACTGCCCGCAACTCGGCCCTTGCCGAGGGCCGGCGGCGCGCGGCCCTTTTGCCGGATTGCCTGATCGAGGCGCGCCGGGTCGCCAACACGGTGATCACCGGCTGGCACGGGCGCAGGCGGCGGGGACCGGGCGAGAATTTCTGGCAGTTCAGGCCCTATTCGCAGGGCGAATCGATGGCGCGCATCGACTGGCGGCGCTCGGCGCGCGACGACCACACCTATGTCCGCGACATGGAATGGGAGGCGGCGCACACCGTCTGGCTGTTCGCCGATCTCAGCCCGTCGATGCATTTCCGCTCCGAGCTTGCGCCGGTTTCCAAGGAACACCGCGCGCTGGTGATCCTGCTTGCGCTTGCCGAGTCCCTGCTGCGCTCCGGCGAACGGGTCGGCTATCCCGGCCTTATGGAGCCGGTCTCCAACCGCAACGGCGCTGAAAAGCTCGCCCATGCGCTGGCATCTGCGGCCGAGCTGCCGATGGAATTGCCGCAGACCCGGATGATGCGCGGCCCGTCGGAACTGGTGATGATCGGCGATTTTCTGGACGCCCCGGACGCCCTGTTTTCGCAGATCATGCCGCTTTCCGAGCGCGGGCTCAGGGCGCATCTCATCGAGGTGGCGGACCCGGCGGAGGAAAGCTTCCCCTATAGCGGCCGCACCGCATTCGCCGATCCCGAAACCGGGCGCGAACTGACGCTCGGCCGGGCCGAAAGCCTGAGGGACGCCTATCTCGCCGAATATCATGCCCGCCGGGCGGTACTCGCCGATACCGCGCGCCATGCCGGCTGGTCGTTCGTGACCCATCACACCGACCATCCCGCCTCCGAGGCGCTGACCGCGATCCATACGCGTCTTGCCGGCCTCGGCAGAGGGGTGCGGTGATGGAATTCGCAAGCCCGCTCATCCTGGCCGCGCTGGTGGTTCTGCCGGCAATCTGGTGGCTTTTGAAGCTGACGCCGCCGCGCCCGCGCCGCGAGGTGTTCCCACCGCTCGCGATCCTGCTGCGTCTTGCCAAACGCGACGAGACGCCGGCCAAAAGCCCGTGGTGGCTGACTTTGCTGCGCATGGCGCTCGCCGCTCTGGTGATCCTCGCGATCGCCAATCCGGTGATCGACCCCGAACGCACGACGATCGCGACCGGCGGCCCGCTGGCGCTTCTGATCGACAATGGCTGGGCCAGCGCCGAGGACTGGCGGGCGCGCACCCGCGCGGCCGAAAACCTCATCGATGCCGCCGCCGATGCCGACCAGCCGATCATGATGGCGTTCACCGCAGAGCCCGTGAATGATCCGACCCCGGTTTCCGCAACCGAGGCGCGCCAGCGCCTCGCCGCCGCCGAACCGCGCGCCGCGCGCCCCGACCGGCTGGCCGCCGCGACCGCGCTTTCCGAAGCCTTCGGCGAGACCCCGCCGGCAACCGTCGCCTTCATCAGCGATGGTCTCGCAGGCCCCGATGACGCGGCAGCTTTTTCCATGCTCGCCCCCGCCGAGGACAATATCGTGCTGAGCGCCCCGCGCGCCCTGCCCGCAGCCGTCACCGATGTCGAGAATGACGCGACCGCAAGCCGCATCACCGCGAGCCGCGCGGAAACCGCGTCTCCGGCTGAGATGACGGTCAACGCCTACGACCTTCAGGGCCGGGTGATAGCCTCCGCCCCGCTGGTCTTCGAGGCCGGCGCCGGGGCCGCTTCCGCCGAAATCCGCGCGCCGTTCGAGGTCCGCAATGATTTCGCCCGGGTCGCCATCGATGGCACGGCCAATGCAGGCGCGGTCCATCTGCTCGATGACGGCTTCAAGCGGCGGCGGGTGGGGCTAATATCGGGCAGCCCGGCGAACGACGCCCAGCCGCTTCTCTCCTCCGGATATTACCTGCAGCAGGCGCTCTCGCCCTATGCCGACCTGATCACGAGCGATGCGGCGACGCTGCCCGAGGAAATCGCGGCACTTACCGATCGCAACCCCTCCGTCCTGATCCTGAGCGATGTCGGCACGCTGCCTGAGGAGGCCCATGCCGCGCTTCAGCAATGGGTCGAGGCCGGCGGCACGCTGATCCGCTTTGCCGGCCCGCGGCTTGCCGCGGCCTCGGGCGATGACAGCCTTCTGCCGGTGCGGCTGCGCTCCGGCGCGCGCGCCTTTGGCGGCGCGATGAGCTGGAGCGAGCCGCAGCCACTGGCGCCGTTTCCGCCCGAAAGCCCGTTCTACGGCCTGCCGGTGCCCGACGACATCACCGTCACCCGTCAGGTGCTGGCCGAACCCGCGCCGACGCTTTCCGAGCACACCTGGGCAAGCCTTGCCGACGGTACGCCGCTGGTGACGGAAGGGACGCTCGGCGAGGGCCGTATCGTGCTGTTTCATACCTCCGCCGATCCCAACTGGTCGAACCTGCCGATCTCCGGCTATTTCGTCGAAATGCTGCGCCGGATCGTCAACCTGTCGCGGGCGGGACAGGCCGAAGAGGGCGAAGGGAGCGCCGAGGTTCTACTCTCCCCCTATCGGCTGCTCGCCGCCAACGGCACGCTGACCAGCGACGTGGCCGACGCCAAGCCGCTTGCCGTTCCCGGCGGACCGACCGCGGCGACGGCGGAACACCCGCCCGGCCTCTATGGCTCGCCGGACGGCTTCACGGCACTGAACCTTTTTGAGGCGGGCGATCAGCTTGCGCCGGTCGACATTTCGGGCTTTGGCGATGGGGTCAGGATTGTGCAGATCGGCGATGCCCGCGCCTTCAGCCTGAAACCCTGGCTGCTGGCCGCTGCCATGGCTCTGCTGATTATCGACGGCATCATCATGCTGGCCATGAACGGCGCGTTCCGGGGCTTGCGACCGCGCCGCACCGCAATGTCGGCTGCGATCCTCGCGGCCTGCGCCCTGGCGATCCCGCTTTATCTCGGCGCGGCGCCGCCGGCTCGCGCGCAGATGGACGATGCGGCGATCGCCGATCTGCTCTACGAAACCCACCTCGCCTATGTCGTCACCGGCGAGGACGAGGTCGACCGCATCTCCGAGCGCGGGCTGAAGGGTCTCTCCGACTATATCTCCTACCGCACGGCGCTGGAGCCCGGCGATCCTGTGGGCGTCGATCCGGCGAGCGAGGAACTGGCCTTCTATCCCCTGATCTACTGGCCGATCTCCGCCACCGCGCCAATGCCTTCGGAAGAGGCGATTGCCGGGATCGAGGCCTATATGCGCAATGGCGGCACCGTGCTGTTCGACACCCGCGACCAGTATTCGCCGCTCGGCCAGAGCGCCGTCAGCCCGAATACGGCGCGGCTGCGCCAGATCCTCGACAATATCGACGTGCCGCCGCTGGAACCCGTGCCGGAAGATCATGTGCTGACGCGCTCGTTCTACCTGCTCTCCGATTTCCCCGGCCGCTATGACGGCTCGCCGCTCTGGGTCGAGGCGCGCGCGGGCGAGGATGCGGTGGGCAATATCGTCACGAGCGGCGGCGACGGCGTGTCTCCGATCCTGATCACCGGCAATGATTTCGCCGGCGCCTGGGCCACCAATCCCGATTCGACGCCGATGCTGCCGACCGTGCCCGAGAGCCCGATGCAGCGCCAATATGCCTACCGCACCGGCGTCAACATTGTGATGTACATGCTGACCGGCAACTACAAGGCCGATCAGGTGCACGTGCCTGCCCTCCTGGAAAGGCTGGGGCAATAATGGCGCTGACCTTTTCACCGCTGCTGCCGCTCTGGGCAATCTTCATCGCGCTCGCCCTCGTGCTCGCGCTGATGGCCGCCGGCTACCTCACCCGCATGCGGGCAACCGCGCTGCGCGCCGCGGCCGGCCTGGCTCTGGTAACCGCACTTGCCAATCCGACGATCAGCAACGAGGAGCGCTCGGCGCTGACCACCATCGTGCCGATCGTGGTCGACCGCAGCCAGAGCCAGTTGACCGGCGAGCGCGAAGGCCAGACCGACGAGGCGCTTGCAGCACTGCAGGCAAGGCTTGCCGACGATCCGATGATCGAGCCGCGGGTGGTCGATGTCGCAACCGCCGACGAGAACGGCCGGGCGGAAACGCTGGCCTTCGCCGCCCTTTCCGAGGCCGTGCGCGACGTACCGCCGAGCCGGCTGGGCGCGGCCTTCCTGATCACCGACGGGCAGATCCACGACCTTCCGGACAATGCCGAGGGCGTGCCGGGCGCAATGCCGCTCAACGCGCTGGTGACCGGCACCGACAGCGAATATGACCGCCGGATCGAGATCAACGAGGCCCCGCGCTTCGGGCTCGTCGGCGACAGCCTTCCCGTCGAGTTCACCGTGGTCGATGACGGGCCGGTGGACGAACATACCAGCGGCCCGGCCAAAGTGACGGCCCGCATCAATGGCCAGATCGCGGCCGAGATGCTGGTCGGCACCAATCTGCCGACGCGCTATGTCTTCGACATCGAGAATGGCGGCGAGAACATTCTCGAGCTCTCGGTCGCGCCGGTCGATGGCGAACTGACCACGATCAACAACCGCGCCGTCCAGATCGTCGAAGGCATCCGCGAGAACCTGCGCGTGCTGCTGGTGTCGGGGTCGCCGCATTCGGGCGAGCGCACCTGGCGCAACCTCCTGAAATCCGATGCATCCGTCGATCTGGTGCATTTCACCATTTTGCGCCCGCCGGAGAAGCAGGACGGCACGCCGATCAACGAGCTGTCGCTGATCGCCTTTCCGACGCGCGAACTGTTCGTCGACAAGATCGATGATTTCGACCTGATCATCTTCGACCGCTACCAGAACCGGGGTGTGCTGCCCCTGCTCTACTATGACAATATCGCCCAGTATGTGCTGAATGGCGGCGCGCTGCTGGTGGCCGCTGGACCGGAGATCGCGGGGCCGGAATCGATCGCCGACACGCCGCTTTCCGCGGTGCTGCCGGCGATCCCGACCGGCGATCTTGCCGAAGGCGGCTACTATCCCGAAATCTCCGGGACCGGCGAACGCCACCCGGTCACCCGCGACCTGCCCGGCAGCGGCTCCGAGCCGCCGGCATGGGGGCGGTGGTTCCGCTCGATCCCGGTCGGCCCGGCGCGCGGCGAAACCGTGATGACCACTGCCGATGGCGCGCCGCTGCTGGTGCTTTCGCGCGAAGGTGAAGGCCGGGTCGCCGAATTCCTCTCCGACCAGGGCTGGCTTTGGGCGCGCGGCTTCGAGGGCGGCGGCCCCTATGTTCCGCTCTACCGCCGCATCGCCCACTGGCTGATGAAGGAGCCGGCGCTGGAGGAGGAAACGCTTTCGGCAGCCGTCGACGGCGAGACGCTTGAGATCACCCGCCAGACCATGGAGGACGGCGCGCCGGACGCAACCGTGACCACGCCGTCGGGCCAGACTATCACGGTCCCGCTTACCGAAGCGGAACCGGGCCTCTATCGGGGCGAGACCCTGGTGGATGAGATGGGGCTCTTCACCGTCGAAAACGGCGATCTCCAGCGCCTCGTCAATGTCGGCGATCCGGATGCGCCGGAGTTCAAGGGCATGATCTCGACGACCGACACGCTCGCCCCGCTTTCAGCGGAAACCGGGGGACTGACCCAGCGCATCGCCGACGGCATGCCGCCGATCCGCCTTGTGAGCGGCCCGGTCCGGCCCGGCAATGACAGCTACATGCCGATCGTGGAAACCGCCGACACAAGGCTCGAAAGCATCCGCTCCCTGCCGCTCTTCAACGGCCTCCTCGGCCTCGCAGCCCTCCTCGCCCTGATCTCCGCGACATGGTGGCGCGAGGGGCGGAGCTGAGGTTGGGCTTTGCCGCAAGTGAAGCACAAGCTTCGATAAGCGGCCCCGCAGCCCGTAATCTCTCCCCTTGAGAGCACGAAGGTAGCATATGGTTTTCCGCATAGCCCCCAAGTCTTCTCGCCCCGGAGGGGAGAGATGTCGCGAAAGCGACAGTGAGGGGGGAGACTATCACCGCGAACGCCCTCACAATTTGAAATGCCGCGCCACCCTCACTGCCCCTTTCGGGGCATCTCTCCCGCCAGCGGGAGAGAGTATTGGGAGCAAGCTGCTACGCCATATGCGGCAGCCCTGCCCTCAAATGTGAGATTGAGGCTGGGAGGTTCTCGCAAACCGGCAGATAGCCGAGAAAACCGAAAAGCCCTACCCGCGAAACCGCATCATGCCGACGAGCTTTGCTTCCACGCCCTCGACCAGCGGCGCGGCCAGGACGCGGCGGTAATCGACCGGTCCCGGCAATTGCAGCGTGGGCGGAACGATCGGGAGGAAACCGAGCGGGCTGTAATAGGGCGGATCGCCGACCAGGATCACCACTTCTGACCCGGCATCGCGCGCCGCCTGAACGGCGACCTTGACCAGATGGCGGCCGATGCCGCGGTTCTTGTGCGACGGCTTGACCGCCAGCGGTCCCAGCATATGCCCCTCGGCCATGCCGGCGAAAACCGGCGTAATCCGCACCGAGGCAATAACCTCGACGCCATCGAGACAGACGAAGGACAGCGCAGGATCATGCGGCCCCTGTTCGCGGATGCGGGCCGCCGCGCGCACGAAACGGGCGGGGCCGAAGGCTTCGGCGTTGATGTCTTCGATGGCAGCGTCGTGGGAGGCCTCTTCGGGGAGGTAACGCAATTCACTCGTCATTGATGTCTGAACCTGTCTGGAGAACGCATGATGTCGGGGCCGGAGAAAATCCGGTCTGAACTTCCAATCAGCGTCGTCGCAGGTTCCGCATGACATTTTCCAAATTTGCGTTTCGTCGGCCACTAGCAGGAAACGCAGCGGCCGTCCAGCCTGTGGGGAGCGAAAACGGCGGGGCCGATGGCATGCAACACACTGTCAATGGTTTCGGGGGTGGCAAAGCGGGAGGCGCGCCGTATGTAAATGGGCAAGACGAATGAAAGGAACAGGCCATGGGTATGCTGGTAGACGGCGTCTGGAAGGACGTCTGGTACGACACCGACAAGACGGGCGGCAAGTTCAAGCGCGAAAGCTCGAAATTCAGGAACTGGATCACCGCCGACGGCAGCGCCGGTCCCGAGGGCGATGGCGGTTTTGAGGCCGAAAAGGGCCGCTACCACCTCTATGTGGCCCTTGCCTGTCCCTGGGCCCACCGCACGCTGATCTTCCGCAAGCTGAAGGGCCTCGAAGACTATATCGACGTCTCGATCGTCGATCCGCTGATGCTGGAAAACGGCTGGGAATTCAGGAACCGCGACGGCGGCACGGCCGACAAGGTCAACGGCGCCGACTATCTCTGGCAGGTCTATACCAAGGCGGACCCGAAATATTCAGGCCGCGTGACCGTGCCGGTCGTCTGGGACAAGAAGCGCGAGACCATTGTCTCCAACGAATCGGCGGAAATCATCCGCATGTTCAGCAGCGCCTTCGATCATCTGACCGGCAATGATGTCGATTTCTACCCCGAGGACCTGCGCTTGGGGATCGAGGAGATCAACGCGGTGGTCTACGACACCGTCAACAACGGCGTCTACAAGGCCGGTTTCGCGACCACGCAGGAGGCCTATTCCGAAAACGTGCTGAAGCTGTTTGCAACGCTCGACATGCTGGAGAAGCGCCTTGGCGAAAACCGCTATCTGATGGGCGATCGGCTGACGGAGGCCGACTGGCGGCTGTTCACCACGCTGGTGCGCTTCGATCCGGTCTATGTCGGCCACTTCAAATGCAATCTCAGGCGGATTGCCGACTATCCCGATCTCTCGGGCTATCTGCGCGAACTTTATCAGGTCCCGGGCGTTAAGGAGACAGTCAATATCGACCACATCAAGCGCCACTATTACGGCTCGCACAAGACGATCAACCCGACCGGCATCGTGCCGGAGGGTCCGCTCATCGACCTCGACGCGCCGCACGGGCGCGGCTGAAAAGGCGGCGCTTGTTCGGCGGGCGTTGGAAAGCTAAGAAGACTGCATGTATACAATCGCCCATATTTCCGATGTCCATCTCGGGCCGCTGCCGCGGCTGTCGCCGAAGGAGCTGTTTTCCAAGCGGATCACCGGCTTCTTCAACTGGCATCGCAACCGCCGCAAACACCTCGGCAAGGACACGCTGGAAAACCTGCTTCTGGCGATCGCGGATGAGAACCCGGACCATCTCGCGATCACCGGTGACCTAGTCAATCTGGCCACCACCAAGGAAATCGATATCGCCGCCGACTGGCTGAAAAGCGTCGGCCCGGCCCACGAGGTTTCGCTGGTTCCGGGCAATCACGACGCCTATGTCGGCGGCGCCTACGCCAAAATCGCCAGGGCCTGGGGCGACTACATGCAGGGCGATGATCATGAGGGGGCGCACCTGGGCAGAATGACCTTCCCCTATATCCGCCGACGCGGTCCGATTGCCATTATCGGCTGTTCATCGGCCATACCATCGCCGCCATTCCTGGCGATCGGCTCGTTCGAGGCGAAGCAGGCGCGAAAAACCGCCGAACTCCTGCGCCAGGCCGGCGAGGAAGGTCTGTTCCGCATCCTGATGATCCATCACCCCCCTGTTCGCAACGCGGCCCCCCGCCACAAGCGGCTAATCGGCATTCGCCGATTCCGGGCGACGATTGCCACCAGCGGCTGCGAACTGGTGCTTCACGGCCATACCCACCTCAACACCGTGAATTTCATCGAGACCCGAAAGGGCAAGACGCCGGTGATCGGCATCGCCGCCGCGGGCCAGGGCGCCAATGGCAAGAAGCCGCCGTCCGGCTTCAACCTTATTACCATCAGCGGCAGATCCGGCTCATATGAAATGCACTGCCGCCGCCACGCTCTCAGCGCGGCGAGCGGCATCATCGAACCTGAAAGCGAATTCAGCTTCTCTTATTCCAACGACCGGTGATTGCCCCTGGCGCTACACCGCGTCCTCGTGCACGAGGGGCCGACGGACAGAAGGGATAGCGCTGGCATCGACGATAGCGTTAACGTTGAACCTGACGGCATTGCGCAGTTTCAGGCACTCATTCTGGCCTATGCCGTCCCAATCAAGGCTGCGCTGCACGACATGGCGACAAATCTTGAAATATTGCGCCTGGCCGAGAAGAGTGAACGTCAGGATCGCCAGATCCTCGGCAGTCTCGTCCCGTCCGGTGGCCCGCGCCAGCAATTGCCGCAAGTGCTTGTTAAGCGGCTCGACAAACTCGTTGAAGAGAAGGTCGAAGGCCTCGCTTGGAAGCGAGATGTAGCGCATGATGAAGGCCGAAATCTCGTCCTCGTCGTAGTTGGGCGTCAGGGGCTGCACCATAAGAACCATCAATTCGACCAGCTCTTCCCGTGCCTCGGCCGGCGTCATCTTGGCCGATATCGGCTCCAGCATCGCACTGCCGATATTGTTCTTGGCAATATTGATCACGTAAAGTGCGCAGGCGCGCATCAACCCAGGCTTGCCGCCGAAATGGTAGGCGATACTGCCGATATTCGCGCCTGACAGCTCCGCGATTTTACGTGTGGAAACAGCGTTATAGCCATATTCTCCAAAAAGCCGGAGGGCCGCGGAGATAATCGCCTGCCTCGTTGCTGCTGCACCGCTTTGATTTTCGATCATGGCTTTGTTTATTACTCTGTTTTTGGCCAAACGTTGATCATAGAATAAATCCTCCCCTTCATTCTATTTTCTGGTTGGCAGACAAGATAAAGCAACGCGCGCGCAAGCGCCAGCCATATTTCAGCCATATTTTCCGAGCTGTACGGCTGGACCTTATGCAACAGACGGTTGCGATCCAAGTAAATTTGCTTTCCGTTTGGGGAAAGACTGCACGCCCCTTGTTTCCGCCATTTACACAAGGCAATATCGCCCCAGCATACGGGCCGGCAAAGGGGTTGACCGGCCATTATTATATCGCGTATGCGATCGAGAGTTTCAAGGTCGTTATGGATTCCGCAGTCATCAAGAGCAGACCGAAAAGGGCAGCCGGCCGTCGCCGCTGGATGGCGGGAGCAGCCTGCGCTGTATTTCTCGGCATCGGCGTGGCCGTGGGCGCCAGCCTGTCGCGGGATTCCGGCGCCTCCCAGGTGGTCGATCTCTCGCTCGAACAGACAAACGACTGGATCGATGATGTCTGTGCCAGTTTCCGGGTTTTCGGCCGAAAATATCAGCCCCTGGTCGATATCGGCCCGGGCGAAGACGCGGCCTTCGCCGAACTCGTCCAGCGCACGATCGGCATCGACATGACGGTCCCCACTTTCGAGGAAGGCGCTTCGATCTTCGAGGGCGCCAGGGTCGTCGCGATCGACCGCGCTCCGGGCATCGAACTGTTTTACCGCAATGCGGCCGGCGACCTGCTGTCGGTGTTCGTGCTGGCCCGCCCCGCTTCGCCCGACAATCAGGTGACGGATGTGCAGGAGACCATCCGCGACGATCTCATCGTCTCGTGGTGGCAGGGCGAACGCACGCTGGTCGCCGTCGTCGGCCCGTCTTCCGATGCCAACATGCCCGACCTTGCCCAGGCCGCCTATCTCAAGCTTTGACAAAACGAAAGCCGGCCGCGTTGAGTGCGACCGGCCTTCTTCAGAGTCGTAAGGCGGGCGTCACCGCGCCGCCAGGATCTGGTTCGCTGCCGACACGATCGCTTCCAGCGATGCGGCAACGATATTGGTGTTGATGCCGACGCCATAAATCTTGCCGCCGTCATAGGCGACCTCGACATAGGCGATCGCTTTGGCATCCGACCCGTGGTTCAGCGAGTGCTCGGAATAATCCTCGACCGACAGCGCAATGCCGAGATAATCGGACAGCGCATTGATGAACCCGTCGACGGGGCCGTTGCCCTTGGCCTCGATGCGCTTGGAAACGCCATTATCCTCGATCTCCGCCGTCACCACGCGCTGGCCCTTGGCCTGACCCTGCGGATAGGTTTGGTGATCGACGAATTTGATGCGGCCGTTGGGCTGCTCGACATATTTCTCCATGAACACGTCGTAGATCCGCTTCGAAGGGAGCTCGCGCCCCTCTTCATCGGTGATCTTCTGCACGTGCTCGCGGAAGGCGACCTGCAGGGCGCGCGGCATGTTGATGCCGTAGTCGGACTGCATGATATAGGCGATGCCGCCCTTGCCGGACTGCGAGTTGATGCGGATGATCGCCTCGTATGTGCGGCCGACATCCTGCGGGTCGATCGGCAGATAGGGCACTTCCCACTGCGGCTTGTTGGCGACCTTGATCGCCTTCATACCCTTGTTGATCGCATCCTGATGCGAGCCCGAGAAAGCGGTGTAGACCAGTTCGCCGACATAGGGGTGGCGCTCCGGGATGACCATCTGGTTGGAATATTCGTAGACCGCCTTGATCCGCTCGATATCCGAGCAGTCCAGTTCCGGATCGACGCCTTGCGTGAACATGTTCAGCGCCAGCGTGACGATATCGACATTGCCGGTGCGCTCGCCATTGCCGAACAGAGTGCCCTCGATCCGGTCCGCGCCGGCCAGCACGCCCATTTCGGCTGCGGCAATGCCGGTGCCCCGGTCATTGTGCGGATGCACGGAGACGATCAGGTTCTCGCGATTGTCGAGATTGCGGCACATCCACTCGATCTGGTCGGCATAGATGTTGGGCGTCGACATTTCCACGGTCGAAGGCAGGTTGATGATCAACTTGTTGTCGGGGGTCGGTTTGACCACCTCGATCACCGCGTTGCAGATCTCCAGCGCGACGTCCAGTTCGGTCCCGGTGAAGCTTTCCGGCGAATATTCGAAGCGGTAGCCGCCGCCGGCCTTCGCCGCCATATCAGTGATCATCTTGGCGGCATCGACGGCGATCTGACGGATGCCCGCCACATCCTTGCCGAACACGACCCGGCGCTGCAACTCGCTGGTGGAATTATAGAAATGCACGATCGGGCGGTGCGCGCCCTCCAGCGCCTCGAAGGTGCGGTTGATCAGTTCCGGACGGCACTGGACCAGCACCTGCAGCGAAACGTCGTCGCCGACATTGCCGTTTTCGACGCACCAGCGGGCGAAGTCGAAATCCGTCTGGGAAGCGGAGGGAAAGCCGATCTCGATTTCCTTGAAACCCATGTCGAGCAACAGCTGGAACATGCGCGCCTTGCGGTCGTGCCCCATCGGGTCGACCAGCGCCTGGTTGCCGTCGCGCAGATCGACCGAGCACCAGATCGGCGCCTTCTCGATGCGTTTCGAGGGCCATTGCCGGTCTGTCAGATTGATCTGCTGATAGGCCTGGTATTTCTGAGCCGCGAACGGCATGCCCTTGTTGGCTGTGGTTTTCACGTCCATTTTTCCTCACTCCGGCGCGCATCCGTGTTCCACGCGATGGCCGCCTTGATCTTCAATTTCAGGGATTTTTCAGGAGCGCTTGTGCCAGACGGCTTTCCGGCCGCCGGGCGCTCCTCAAAGGACCCGGCAACCGCCGTTAAGGCTGAGAAGAAGAAGCGAGTTTAGGTCGCGCAGGACGGACGCCGCGGCAGTGGCACTGCGCGTGGACTTCGCCTGGAAATTGTTCGCAAACCTGATCATGAGCGTTCCTTAGCGGCATCGGCGGCAAATTGCAATCGCAAACAGCGCCTCCTATGCCGGCTTGCGCGAACGGCCCGCCGCCCATGATTTGATGCCGTGCACCACAAGCCCCGCGAGAAGTCCCCAGAAGGCCCCGGAAACGCCGAAAAAGCCGACGCCGGAGGCAGCGACCAGAAAGGTGATCGCCGCCGCCTCGCGCGCATCCGGCTCCTTGAACGCGCCGAGCACCGCGCCGCCGAAAGCGCCGATCAGCGCAAGGCCGGCAACGGCCTCGATCAGCACCGGCGGCGCCAGCGAAACGGTTGCCACCACAAGGCCGCTGAACAGGCCGAGCACGATATAGCCGATCCCGGCGATGATCGCCGACCAGTAGCGCCGTTTCGGATCGGGGTGGGCATCCGGGCCCGCGCACATCGCCGCGGTGATCGCCGCCAGATTGACGCCGTGCCCGCCGAACGGCGCGGTAAAAAGCGTGGCCAGGCCGGTTGCAGAGAACATCCGGCCGGCCGAAGGGCGGTAATTGTTGATGTTCAGGATCGCGACGCCCGGAATGTTCTGCGAGGCCATGGTGACGATGAACAGCGGCAGCGCCAGCGAGATCGCGCCCTGAGCCGAGAAATGCGGCGTCACCCAGACCGGCGCGGCAAACGCATTGCGAAATACGCCGGACCACGCACCCGATTCTATATCAACGCCGAAGATCAGCACGGCCACGAAAGCGAGAAAGGCGGCGGGCACCGCCATCAGCCGGTTGAAGGCGCCGACGATCACCCAGGTCGCCACGATCGGCAGCGCCAGCAGCGGCGAGAACTTCACCGCCTCCACCGGCGCGAAACAGAGCGCGAGCAACACGCCGGCCAGCATCGCATTGGCAAGCGGCGCGGGAATGGCTGAAATCGCCCTACCGACCGGCTTCACCATGCCGGCGAGGATGATCAGCACCGCCGCAATAACAAAAGCGCCGACCGCCGCATTGAAGCCTCCGGGCAGTGCCCCGCTGGTGGCCATCAGCGCCGCGCCCGGCGTCGACCATGCCACGCTCACCGGCATGCGCGTGACCACCGAGAGGACGATGCCGCACACTCCCATGCCGATCGACAGCGCCATCAACCCCGATGCCGATTGCGCATGGCTGGCGCCCGTGCCTTCCAAACCCTGAAGCACGACCGAAAACGAGCTCGCGAAGCCGACAAAGGCGACCAGAAGCCCCATGAACAGGCTCTGCAGTGAAAAATCCCGCAGCATTGCGCATCCTTTCACAAACGCCGGCCCGCGCCTTGCCCCGGCGGCACCAAGCGTTTGCAGCCTATATGCGGATTGCAGTCAAGCCCGACGCCGACAGGGTGGGTACGGTATGCCAAACGCCGATCCTGTCCGGCGCCCCGGCCTGACACCAACCTCCCGCTTGAAGAAGAGAGCGCAACGAAGGGAGAAAGAAGCGTGGGCTGCGGCTCTCTCCGTAAATCGCCCCTGGGCGGTGCAACCGCCACAGCAAAAATCGTCATCGCAAACGACAAAGGGCCGACATTGCTGCCGGCCCTTTCCGATTTCCGTGTTGCCCTGACGATCAGAGCGTGCGGGTGATGTGCTCGACGCGGAAGGCTTCGATGACGTCGCCGGCGCGGATGTCTTCGTAGTTCTCGAAGGCCATGCCGCATTCCTGGCCGACCGGTACTTCGGAGACTTCGTCCTTGAACCGCTTCAGCGTTTTCAGCTTGCCCTCGTGGATGACCACATTGTCGCGGACAAGGCGTACGCCGGCGCCGCGTTCCATGCGGCCTTCGGTAACGCGGCAACCCGCGACCTTGCCGACCTTGGAAATGTTGAAGACCTCGAGGATCTCCGCGTTGCCGAGGAAGGTCTCGCGCCGTTCCGGCGACAGAAGGCCCGACATCGCCGACTTCACGTCATCCACCAGATCGTAGATGATGTTGTAGTAGCGGATCTCGATGCCTTCCTGCTCGGACACCTTGCGGGCCTGGGCATTGGCGCGGACATTGAAGCCGATGATCGCCGCATTGGAGGCTTCCGCAAGCGAGATATCCGACTCGGTGATGCCGCCGACCGCGGCATGGACGATCCGGGCGCGCACTTCGTCGGTCCCGAGCTTTTCGAGCGCTGCCGAGATCGCTTCGACCGAACCCTGCACGTCGCCCTTGATCAGGAGCGGGAACTCCTTCAGCCCGGTATCCTGCAACTGGCTCATCATCTGCTCGAGCGAGCCGCGCGAACCAGACTGGCGGGCCGCCGCCTTGTCGCGGGCGAGCCGCTGGCGGTATTCGGAGACCTCGCGGGCCTTGCCTTCGTTTTCGACGACAGCAAAACGATCGCCGGCAGCGGGCGTGCCGCTGAGGCCGAGGATCTCGACCGGCATGGACGGTCCTGCTTCCTTTACATGTTCGCCGCGATCGTTGACGAGCGCGCGCACGCGGCCCCACTGATCGCCGGCAACCACAATCTGGCCGGGCTTCAGCGTGCCCTTCTGCACCAGAACGGTGGCAACCGAGCCGCGGCCGCGGTCAAGCTGGGCCTCGATCACGACGCCTTCGGCGGTGCGATCGGGATTGGCCTTGAGGTCGAGAAGCTCGGCCTGCAGCAGGATGGCTTCCAGCAGCTTGTCGAGGTTCTTGCCGGTCTTGGCGGAGACTTCGACTTCCAGCGTCTCGCCGCCCATGGTTTCGACGAACACTTCGTGCTGAAGCAGTTCGGTGCGCACCTTCTGGGCGTCGGCGGCGGGCTTGTCGATCTTGTTGATGGCAACAATGATCGGCACGCCGGCAGCCTTGGCGTGATTGATCGATTCGATCGTCTGCGGCATGACGCTGTCGTCCGCCGCCACCACCAGAATGGCGATGTCGGTCACTTCCGCGCCGCGGGCGCGCATCGCCGTAAAGGCGGCGTGGCCAGGCGTGTCGATGAAGGTGATTTTCTGACCGTCCTGCTCGACCTGATAGGCGCCGATATGCTGGGTGATGCCGCCGGCTTCGCCGGAGACCACATTGGCGTGGCGGATTGCGTCGAGCAGCGAGGTCTTGCCGTGGTCGACATGGCCCATGATGGTGACGACCGGCGCGCGCGGCTCCAGATCGCCCTCGTCATCCTTGACGTCGAAAATGCCCTCTTCCACGTCCGATTCGGCAACGCGCTTGACGGTGTGGCCGAATTCGGTGGCGATCAGCTCGGCGAGATCGGCATCGATCACGTCGCCGGGCTTCATCATCTGCCCTTCCTTCATCAGGTACTTGATCACATCGACCGAGCGTTCGGACATGCGCTGCGACAGTTCCTGGATGGTGATGGTTTCCGGCAGCACGACCTCGCGCAGAACCTTTTCACGCGGCTCCTGCGAATGGGCGCGACGCATCTTTTCCTGGCGGCGGCGCATGGCCGAAAGCGAACGGCCGCGCTGGCTGCCGCCCTCGTCGTCGCCGGTCACCGCGGTTACGGTCAGCTTGCCGCGACGGCGCTCGCCGGTGCCCTTCGGGCGCGATGCGGGCTTCGGCGCGGTATCGGGGCGCAGCGCCTTGCCGCGCGCCGGTCCGCCTTCGCTCTCGCCTTCGCGACGGGGCTTGCGGCCGCGGGCGGCGTCATCATCATCTTCGGTCGTGCGCGCGGCGGGGCGCGGACGCTGCGCGGTCCGGCTCGGCTTGGCGTCTTCGCCCGGCGGCAGATCGGGCACAACCGGCGCTTCGGCCTCGGCCGGCGTCTCTTCGACGGCGGGCGCCGGCTCCGCGGCGCGCGCCTTGGCCTCTTCCGCCTCGCGCTTGGCCTTTTCCTCGGCCTCGCGCTTTGCCTTTTCCTCGGCAATGCGGGCCTCTTCGGCTTCGCGCTTGCGGCGTTCGGCATCCTCGGCCTCGCGTTGCTGCGCCATGATCAGCGCGCGACGGCGGGCATCCATCTCGCCCTGGGAGAGATCGTGCAGCACATTGCCGCGCTGGCGGTTCTGGCCGCCACGGTCGGCATTACCGCGATCCGGCTGGCCGCCGCGCTGGCGGTTCTGCGCGCCCGGCCGCGAGGGCTGGCCCTTGGGCTGGTGCGTCGGCCGGTCATCATTGCGGCGGGTCTCGCCTGCGCGCGGCTGGGCGCTCTGAGAAGCCGGCGCGCGCGAGGCTGATGCTGAAGTGTCTTCGCCGGGCTTGTGGATCCGGCGTTTGCGTGTTTCCACCACGACCGCCTTGCTGCGACCGCGGCCCATATCCTGGCGCACGGTGCCCTGGCTCACACCCGACGGCTTCAGCTTAAGCGTCTTCTTGCCTTCATTGTCGAGTGTCTTGTCGTCTTTACTGTCCGTCATTCGGTTCCCGTTCCTTGGCGCGGGAACCGCCTCCGATCGGAGACAGTATGCCCGCCCTAAAAATTCATATTCTGGCGTCCGGCCAACTTCCGTGACGTCGTCATGTGTTCGTCATCGCGGCTTTTCCTTCGGTTCCGGCATCTGCGCGGTACCTTTGAAGTATCATTGCGCGCTTCACTACACCCTCACCGGCCTTTCCCGCAAGCACTGCGGCGTGTTTAAACGCATTCTCATGCAAAAGAGGGCCGATTTCCGCCGCATTGAAGGGTCTGAGCGCCGGTAGCGGCGCATCCGCCTCGCTTTGATGCATGAAGGCTGTGCGGGCCTGATCGAGCTTGCGGACGCCATCCGGCGCTGCATCGGCGGAATGAAACACCGCAATCGCCGCGCCGCTTCTGATCGCAAGATCGACCTTGGCGGAGCCCGTCACGAATTCCCCCGCCTTGATCGCCATATTGATCATACCCGCCAACTGGCGCGCCATCAACATGTCAACCATCGCGCCGAGATCGTCGGCGGCCTGGACCTTCTGTTTCAGCGCCCGGGAAAACAGGCCCTTGGCAGCCGCCTTGTCGACGGCCCAGCGTTCCGCGACCACCCAGCAGCCGCGGCCGGGGAGTTCGCGCTTGAGGTCCGGCACGACCTGACCGTCGGGACCGGCGACAAACCGGATGAGCTCATCCGGATCGCCGGCCTTGCGGGTCACGATGCAGGTGCGCTCGCTCATCGCCTCAGCCTCGACCGCTTTGCGGGGCGAGGTCACGACTTCGAGAATACGCCGCTCAGATCGTCATCCGCAGGCGCCTCGGCACCCTCGCCCTCGACTTCCTCTTCTTCCGGAAGGTCGGCGGCGAGGTCTTCCTCGGTGATCCAGCCTGCGGCGAGACGCGCCTGCATGATCATGTTTTCCGCCTCGACGCGCGACAGCGCGAAGGACGACAGCGTGCCGTCGAAACGCTTGGTCTGGCCGTTCTGACGCTCGGTCCAGCCGATCAGGTCGTCGGCGGCGCAGCCGGCGAAGTCTTCCATCGTCTTGATGTCGTCCTCGCCGAGTGCCACCATCATCGCCAGCGTCATACCGTCGATCTGCCGCAGATCGTCGGAAACGCCCAGTTCGCGACGCTTCTCGTCAAGCTCGGCCTCGAGCCGCTCAAGATGCTCGCGAGCGCGCATCTGGATTTCCTGGGCGGTTTCCTCGTCGAAGCCCTCGATCGAGGAAATTTCGTCGAGATCGACATAGGCGAGTTCCTCGATGGCCGCGAAGCCTTCCGAGGCCAGCACCTGGCCGACCATCTCGTCGACGTCGAGCGCATCCATGAACAGCTGCGAACGTTCGTTGAATTCCTTCTGGCGGCGCTCCGATTCCTCGTTCTCCGTCATGATGTCGATGTCCCAGCCGGTGAGCTGCGAGGCGAGACGGACATTCTGGCCGCGACGGCCGATCGCCAGCGAAAGCTGGTCGTCCGGCACCACGACGTCGATGCGCTCGGCATCCTCGTCCAGCACCACCTTGGCGACTTCGGCCGGCTGCAGCGCGTTGACGATGAAGGAGGCCGGGTCTTCCGACCACGGAATGATGTCGATCTTCTCGCCCTGAAGCTCGCCGACGACGGCCTGGACGCGGCTACCGCGCATGCCGACGCAGGCGCCGACCGGATCGATCGACGAATCGGACGAGATCACGGCGATCTTGGCGCGCGAACCGGGGTCGCGGGCGACCGACTTGATGGTGATGATGCCGTCGTAGATTTCCGGCACTTCCATGGCGAAGAGCTTGACCATGAACTGCGGATGGGTGCGCGACAGGAAAATCTGCGGACCGCGCTGTTCGCGGCGCACATCGTAGACATAGGCGCGGATGCGGTCGCCATAGCGCGGAACCTCGCGCGGGATCATCTCGTCGCGACGGATAATCGCTTCGCCGCGGCCGAGATCGACAATGACGTTGCCGTATTCGACGCGCTTGACCGTGCCGTTGACGATCTCGCCGATGCGATCCTTGTATTCGTCATACTGGCGGTCGCGCTCGGCCTCGCGCACCTTCTGGACGATGACCTGCTTGGCCGACTGGGCGGCGATGCGGCCGAAATCCATCGGCGGCAGCGGATCGGCGATGAAATCGCCGAGCTTGGCTTCCGGGTTGCGGTCCAGCGCCAGTGCCAGCGGGATCTGGGTGCTGTAGTCTTCGGCTTCCTCGACCACTTCGAGCAAACGCTGCAGGTGAATTTCGCCGGTCTTGGGATTGATGTCGGCGCGGATATTGGTTTCCGATCCGTAACGCGACTTGGCCGCCTTCTGGATCGCGTCGGCCATGGCGGTCAGGACGATCTCGCGATCGATCGATTTTTCCCGCGCCACCGCGTCGGCGATCTGCAACAGCTCCAGCCGGTTCGCACTTACTGCCATGTTCCTGTCTCCATTCTTGTCTGCGAGCCTCAAGGCTTCGCGAAATTATCGTCACGCCCGCGCGTTAGAAGCAGCGGTCAAGCGGTTCAATTCTCTTCGGTGTCGTCGACGCCGTCATCCTCGTCGTTTTCGTTGGCGGCCTTTTCCTTGGCCAGCTTGTCGGCGCGCAGCGCCTCCCGGATCAATTCGTCCGTCAGGATCAGCTTGGCATCGGAAAGCGCCGAAAACGGGATCGTCACCTCGCTCGGCTCGCCATAGGCGACGCCGTCGCGCAAAAGCGTGAAGCCGTCATTATCGGCCTCGACGATGCGGCCGCGAAACCGTTTGCGCTCGCCGATGAGCACCGAGGTCTCGCATTTCAGCAGGTGGCCCTTCCAGCGGTAGAAATCGGATTTGCGCACCATCGGCCGGTCGATGCCCGGCGAGGAGATTTCCAGGTGATAGGCGCGGTCGATCGGGTCTTCGACGTCGAGCACCGGCGAGACCGCCTTGGACACTTCCTCGCAGTCCTCGACCGTCATCGTGCCGTCGAATCGCTCGGCCATGATCTGTAGCGTCAGCCCGTTCTGGCCGGAGAGACTGACCCGCACCAGCTTGAAACCGATATCCTCCAGAACCGGTTCGAGCATGTCAGCAATCCGCTTCTCGACGCCGGTTTCGATAATTAGCCGTTCTTCTCTCACCTTGTCAGCCATGTTCCTCAAATCTGCCCCATCAGGCTCCCGGCGCCTGGCGGCCGCGCCAAACAAAAAAGAGCGGGTCCGTGCGGCCCCACTCTTCATCTGACGATCAAGAATTTGAGCCCTAGATAATCCCTTGAAGGAAAAATTGCAAGTTTAATAGCGTTGCGGCCATGGAACCGAGCGCGGGGGATATAGGCAACCGCCTGATTTCGGTCCTATACTTGTGGTTCGGGAGAAGCCGGATCGATCCCAATATCGCATCCGCCCCGCCCTGCCCTTGCGCAAACAACAAAATGCCGGAGGAACGATACCAAATGAACAAGGCGACACCCTCGCTTTTCGCCCCGTTTGCGCATACCACCTTCCGCAATATCTGGTTTGCCTCGATCGCCTCCAATCTCGGCACCAATATCCAGAGCGTCGGCGCCGCCTGGATGATGACCTCGATTTCGAATTCCGAAAGCATGGTGGCGCTGGTTCAGGCCTCGACCACGCTGCCGGTGATGCTGTTTGCGCTCGTCGCCGGCGCGGTTGCCGACAGTTACAATCGCCGGCGGGTTATACTCGCCGCACAGGGCTTCATGTTCGTCGTCTCCCTGGCGCTGGCGCTTGCGGCGATTGCCGGCGTGATTACACCGTGGATGCTGCTCGCCTTCACCTTTCTCATCGGCAGCGGCAATGCGCTCAACAATCCGTCCTGGCAGGCCGCCGTTGGCGATATGGTGCCGCGTGCCGACGTCCCCGGGGCGGTCACGCTCAATTCCGTGGGTTTCAACATCACCCGCAGCGTCGGTCCGGCCGTCGGCGGCACCATCGTCGCCATCGGCGGGGCGGCGGCGGCATTCATCGTCAACGCGCTGAGCTATCTCGGCCTGCTGACGGTGATCTTCCGCTGGAAGTTCACACCGCCGGAAACCGCGCTGCCGCGCGAGAAGATGACCACCGCAATCGGCGCCGGACTACGCTATGTCCTGATGTCGCCCAACATCCTCAAGGTGTTGCTGCGCGCCTTCCTGTTCGGCCTGGCCACGGTTGCCGCCCTGGCACTGCTGCCGCTGGTGGCGCGCGACGTGATCGCCGGCGGGCCGCAGACCTTCGGCATCATGCTCGGCGCGTTTGGCATCGGCGCGATCGGCGGGGCCTTCGCCAATGCCAGGATCAGAGCCGCATTGTCCAACGAGGCGATCATCCGCGCCGCCTTCCTGCTGTTTGGCGCAAGCGCGGTGGTCATGTCGCTTTCGACCTCGCTGATCATCGACTGTCTGGCGCTTTTCGCAGCCGGCGCTTGCTGGGTGATGGCGCTTTCGCTGTTCAACACGGTGGTGCAGCTCACGACGCCGCGCTGGGTGGTCGGCCGGACGCTGTCGCTTTACCAGACGGCTGCCTTCGGGGGCATGGCAAGCGGCAGCTGGCTGTGGGGCTTTGTCGCCGAAAACCTCACCATTACCCACGCCTTTCTGGCCGCGGCGGGCGTTGCGGCCTTCGGCGCGGCAGCCGGCTTCGTGTTCAAGATGCCGGCCTTCGAAAGCCTGAATCTCGACCCCCTCAACCGTTTCCGCACGCCGGAGCCCGCCCTCGGCCTCGTCGCGCGTTCCGGCCCGATCGTGGTCGAGACTCGTTTCGTGATCGCGGCTGAAGATACCCAGGAATTCCTGCGGCTGATGGTCGAGCGCCGCCGCATCCGGCTGCGCGATGGCGCGCGCAAATGGGCGCTGATGCGCGATATCGAGGAGCCCGATGTCTGGTTCGAGACCTATCACGCACCAACCTGGGTCGATTACGTGCGCCACAACCAGCGCCGCACCCAGGCCGATGCCGACAATTTCGACCGGTTGCGCGAACTGCATCAGGAAGACGGCATGCCGCGCGTGAGGCGGATGATCGAACGCCAGGCCATCCCGCCGCGCGACACGATCTTCAACCGCCCCCACGACGTGCCCCACCACCATCATTGAAGGGCGTTGCGGGCGGCCTTCTCCATCAGTGCCGTTCAGCTTTGGTTTGATCCGAAGACCTCGCAGCCCAGAATCTCTCCCCTTGAGGGAGAGATGCCCCGACAGGGGCAGAGAGGGGTGAACCCTGTCGGAGAGCTCGGCATTTGCGGCTTATGCCCTGTACCCCTCTCTGTCGCTTTCGCGACATCTCCCCCTCAAGGGGGGAGATTGATTGGGGGCTATGCGGCAAGGGTCAGGCAACGTCTGCAGCACAGGACGAAGCCCAATGGTCCCCACGCCTACCGCAGCAACTCGTTCTTCAGCGCAGGCGTCGGCCAGCAGGTCTGGTTTACACGGTTGCGCATCTGCCAGTCGCCGATCGAGCGGCGGGTCTTGAAGCCGACGAGGCCGTCCGCGCCGCCGACGTCGTAGCCCATGCCCTCGAGCTTGCGCTGCATGGCGGCGACGTCGGAGCGCAGAAGCGTGCCGGTGCGCTGCCAGGGCTGGACGAAGGCGCCCATGCCGTACTGGATCCGATCGGCAAGATTGCCGACGAACAGGGCGTAAAGGTCGGAGTTGTTGTATTCCTTGAGCACGTAGAAATTCGGCGTGACGATGAATTCCGGCCCGTAGCGGCCCTGCGGCACCAGCATCATGCCGGGCTTGCGCATCTCGTCGGCGGGAAAGGCCTTGCCGTTGACCCGCGTGATTCCCTGCTTGGTCCACTGGGAAATCGCCCGTGCATTGTCGGGCCCTTCCTGGGCGCAGGAGACATTGTCCGGGATCACCGCCTCATAGCCCCAGTCGCGCCCGCGCTCCCAGCCGTCGCTTGCCAGATGCTTGGCGATGGTGGCGAGCGAATCGGGCACTGAGTCCCAGACGTCGATGACGCCGTCACCGTCGAAATCAACGGCGTAGTTCATGAAATTGGACGGCATAAGCTGCGGTTGGCCGAAGGCGCCGGCCCAGGAGGCCTTGCGCTTGTCGAGCGGGGCAGCGCCGCTCTGGATGATCTGCAGCGCGGCGATGAATTCGCGCTGGAACATCTGCTGGCGCGAGCCGGTCATGAACGCCTTGGTGCCGAGCACTTGGAGAATGTCGTATTTTTCCTCCGCTGCGCCATAGCCCATTTCGCGGCCCCAGATCGCAAGCACGATCCGCCCCGGCACGCCGTAGCGCGCCTCGATCCGGTCCAGCACCGGCTTGTACTGGTTGTAGAGCTGGCGTCCCTTGACGGCGAGGTAGTTGAGATTGTTCTCGCTGAAATAGGGGCCGGGCTCAGAGAATTCCGGCTGCGTCTGTTTCCGCTGTGCCGGCGGCTTGGTGCCGGGCGGCACCAAATCCGGCAGCGACCAGTTGATCGAAAGCCCCTGCGTCACCCGGTCATAGACCGAAGCCGACACCCCGGACCGCAGCGCCGCCTGGCGCATGTCGGTCGCCAGCCACTGGCTGAACTGACGATCGACGGTTCCCCTGTCATAGGCGTTGGCGACGGTGGAGAAGCCCGCCCCGGCAAGGAAGGCGAGCGCGATCGCAAACAGGGCGCAGAGGATGCGTACGGCCATAAACGGGCGTGATCTGGTCATTCCGGCTTCTCCTTTTCGCGCGGATTCTCGGGCATCAGGGTTACCGAATGATAAATCAATTATGGCCGTATCACGGCATTACGATGGCGTTTGTACCGTCAGGCCCGGCCTGCCTCGACATCGGCGCCGAAATCGTTTGTCTGTTCCTGGCCCGGCTTGATGAACCAGTAGATCAGCACCAGAACCCCGATCACGGTAATCCCGATAAGCTGCCACCAGCCGCTGCGATTGACGTCATGGAGGCGACGCGCGCCGATGGCGATGCCCGGAATAAGGGTCGCCAGGTTCCAGAGACCCTGCAGATACCCCATCTTTCCGAACAGGAGTGAATCGACGCCGCCGAGCACCGCGCTGATGATGATTGTCCACAGGATCCAGAACCAGAAAGCCCCGCGCGACGAGCGTCCGCTGAAAAGCGCATAATTCTTGAAGGCGAGCTGCAAGGCCTCGACGAAACCGACTTCGCGGTGTTCGCGGCCGACAATTGAGTTTGATGATTCCGACATGATTGTCCCCTGTTGTCCCGGTGTCAGACTACGCCCGGTGCGCGGCGAGCGCAATAAGCCCACCGTCCTCCCAGCCTACGTTCTTTCCAAGCCCGCTGTCTTCCGGTAGTAGACGACTGGCCACGGTCTGACGCCGGGGCTTTCTTTCATCGCCGCCCGTTTCCTTCATTCATTCGAGATCGGCTGAAATTCATGACTATCGGTTGGATCGAGGCCGCCTTTCTGGGCCTGTTGCAAGGGTTGACGGAGTTTCTTCCGATCTCCTCCAGCGCGCATCTGCGCATCGCCGGCGCGTTCCTGCCCTCCGGCGCGGACCCGGGGGCGGCGTTCACCGCCATCACCCAGATCGGCACAGAACTCGCCGTGCTGGTCTATTTCTGGTCCGATATCATGCGGATCGCAAAGGCCTGGCTCGGCCACAATCTGCGGTTCGGCGGCGGCTACGACAGGGCCGACGTGCGGATGGGATGGCTGATCATCATCGGCTCGCTGCCGATCGTCATCCTCGGCCTTCTGTTCAAGGACGAGATCGAGACCTCGCTGCGCAACCTCTACATCACCGCCGCGATGCTGATCATTTTCGGCATCATCATGGGCATTGCCGACCGGATCGGCGCCAAGCGCATCCGGCTGGAAAACCTGACATGGCGCGACGGCATCCTCTTTGGCTTTGCCCAGGCGATGGCGCTGATACCGGGCGTGTCGCGCTCCGGCGGCACGATCAGCGCCGGACTGCTGCTCGGCTACACCCGCGAGGCGGCCGCGCGTTATTCGTTTCTGCTCGCCGTGCCGGCTGTCTTCGGCTCAGGCTTCTACCAGCTCTTCAAGAGCATCGGCGAGGACAACCCCGTCGGCTGGGGGGCAACGGCGCTTGCCACCGCGATCGCCTTCTTCGTCGGTTATGCCGTGATCGTCTTCTTCCTGCGGCTGGTCTCGACCCGCAGCTACATGCCGTTCGTCTATTATCGGGTCGTGCTCGGCGGCGTCCTGCTGGTCCTGCTTGCGCTCGGCGTGATCAGCCCCGTCGGTTGACGGTCACCCATCATTAATCCTTCGGTGGTTAGATGGGCGGCAAAACAATCACATGATCGGGTCGTCTCACGGCTTCTTGCCGGGCGTCGATCCGTGACCTACGCGACGGAAGCCAGATGTCTACGCTCTATCACCACCCGATGTCCGCCGCCTCACGCTTCATTCGCCTGGTGATCGGCGAATATGCCTTCGAGGTCGACATGATCGAGGAACGGCCGTGGGAAAAACGCAAGGCCTTCCTGACGGCCAACCCGGCCGGCACGCTGCCCGTCTATGTCGATGACAATATGCGCGCGCTTTGTGGCCCGTTCGTGATCGCCGAATTCATGGACGAGACCCATGGCGTGCTCCAGCGCGAGCGCCGGCTTCTGGCGGAAGAGCCGTTCCAGCGCGCCGAGATCCGCCGGCTGACAGAATGGTTTTTGCTCAAGCTCGAACAGGACGTCACCCATCCGCTGTGCCGCGAGCGGGTCTACAAGCTGCAGATGAGCAGCGAATATGGCGGCGGCGCGCCTGATTCGCGCGTGCTGCGTGCGGCCCGCGCCAATATCCGCCAGCATATGAAATATGTCGCCTGGCTGGCCGGCAGCCGCGGCTGGCTGGCGGGCAAGCGGATGAGCTATGCCGATCTTGCCGCCGGCGGCGCGATCTCCGCGCTCGACTATCTCGGCGAGATCAACTGGGACGAGACGCCGGCCGCCAAGGAATGGTACCAGCGACTGAAATCCCGCCCCGCCTTCCGGGCGCTGCTCGCCGACCGGGTGCGCGGCGTGGTGCCGGTTTCTCACTACGCCGATCTGGATTTTTAGGCCGCAACACGCCACCTTTGGGGAAGCATCGTCCAAGGGGCGATCAACGTGAATGGCGGTGGCATGGATGAGCGTACCGAAAAGCTGAAACACTTCCTGCGCGCGGAGGCCCTCTCGCAAGGCTTTTCCGCCTGCCGGATCGCGCGCGCCGAAGACATGCCTGAAGCAGCGAAGGCGCTCGCCGAGGGGATCGCCAAGGGCCATTACGGCGAGATGGCGTGGATGGCGGAAACCTTCGAGCGCCGGTCCTCGCCGCTGAAGCTCTGGCCCGAAGCCCGCTCCGTCATCATGCTGGCGATGAATTACGGGCCGGAAGACGATCCGCGACCGCTTCTGAAGCAGAAAGACCGTGCCAATATCTCGGTCTATGCCAGAAACCGCGACTACCACGACGTCATCAAGGGAAAGCTGAAGCAGATTGCCGGCCGGTTCGCCGCCCGCTCGGGGGCCGATGTCAAGGTGTTCGTCGATACCGCGCCGGTGATGGAAAAGCCGCTTGCCGAAAAGGCGGGCATCGGCTGGCAGGGCAAACACACCAATCTGGTAAGCCGGCAATTCGGCTCATGGCTGTTCCTGGGCTCGATCTTCACCACCGAGGACCTCGCCCCCGATTCCTCCGAGCGCGACCATTGCGGCTCCTGCCGCGCCTGTCTCGATATCTGCCCGACAAATGCCTTTCCCGCACCCTACCGGCTCGATGCGCGGCGCTGCATTTCCTACCTCACCATCGAGCATCACGGCGTCATTCCGCTGGAATTCCGCGAGGCGATGGGCAACCGCATCTATGGCTGCGACGACTGTCTCGCCGCCTGCCCGTGGAACAAATTTGCCGAACAATCATCGGAGATGAAGCTGATCGCGCGCGACGACCTGAAGGCCCCACGCCTGTCCCAGTTTCTCGGTTTCGATGATGCCGCCTTCCGCGCCTTTTTCTCGGGCTCGCCGATCAAGCGGATCGGCCGCGACCGCTTCGTCCGAAACTGTCTGATCGCCGCCGGCAATAGCGGCGACGCCACGCTTACTCCGCTCTGCCGCCGCCTGATCGACGACGACAGCGCCGCAGTGCGCGCCATGGCTGTCTGGGCGCTGGCGCGGCTTCTGCCCGGAAACGAATTTGCCGCATTGGCAAGAACGCGCTTACATGAGAGTGATGAATCCGTCCGCCACGAATGGCAACGCGAGGAGGAAACGCTATGCATCTGATGATTTTCGGCGCCGGCTATTCCGGCAAGGCGATCGCCACAGCGCTTGCTCCCTCCGCAAGCCAGGTCGCCGGCACCACGCGCAGCGCGGAGAAGGCAGCCAACCTCGGCCATTGCGGCATGGAGGCTTTTGTCTTTGACGGCGAGACCATCGATCCCGCACTCGGCCACAAGCTTTCCTGCGTCACCCATCTGGTGCAGTCGATCCCGCCGGGCCCCGAGGGCGATAGCCTGCTGAACATCGCCAGCAGCACGGCCCACAACGAACTGCCGGACCTGCAATGGCTCTGCTATCTCTCGACCGTCGGCGTCTACGGCGATCATGACGGCGCATGGGTGGACGAGACCTCCGAATGCCGGCCAACCTCGGAACGCTCGAAACAGCGTCTGGCCGCCGAGCAGCAATGGCTGGAGACCGGCGCGAAACACGGGCTTCCGGTCGCCATTCTCCGGCTTTCCGGCATTTACGGCCCCGGCCGCAACCCGTTCCGCAAGCTGATGGATGGCACGGCGCAACGGGTGATCAAGAAGGGGCAGGTCTTCAACCGCATCCGGGTGGAGGATATCGCCTATGCGGTGGCCTTTCTGGCCGAGCGCGAGATCGGCGGCATCTTCAACGTCACCGACGACGAGCCGGCCCCGCCGCAGGATGTGATCACCGAAGCGGCCCGGCTGATGGGCATCGAGCCGCCGCCGGAAATCCCCTTCGAGGACGCCGAGATGACGCCGATGGCAAGGTCGTTCTGGGGCGAGAACAAGCGGGTGAGCAACGCCAAGCTGCGCAAGCTCGGCTACGAGTTCGAGTTTCCGAACTACCGGCAGTCGCTGAAGCAATTGTGGGATATGCGGGCGTATTGAGGATGGCTGGCTCCTATGTCTTTCCGCAGATACAGGGCATAACTTTCCGCTCCCACGACTCAGTTTGAGGGAAGCCCTCTCCCCCTATTCTGCGTCACCCTCGGACTTGATCCGAGGGTCCAGGCGGCGCTCTCCGTGTGGCCTGGATGCTCGTGTCAAGCACGAGCATGACACAGGTGGACGGGAGCGCGCTACGCAACGTCGCCCAACCGGGCAACAATAGCCTTGCGCCAAAGATGACGAGGGTTCCTACATCCCGACAGCATACTGCTCCCACGCCCCACCCGGCGCGGTTGCCGCCGCGAGCGCGGCAAGGTTCTGCTGCGCCTCGTCGGCCGAAACGCCGGCGGTGACCACACGCTGAGCCTCTTCCTGCTTGCCCTGCAGCGCCAGAACCAGGCCGAGATTGACCCGGGCATCGGAGCCGGCATCGCGCTGATCCACCGCGTCGCGCAGGTAGTTCTCCGCCGTCGGCAGGTCATGCGTCAGCACATAGGAGGTCGCCATTGCCGACAGCACGTCGGGATTGTTCGGCGACAGGCTGAGCGCCTTGCGATAGCGCATCCGCGCTTCCATCGGCTGGCCCATCTGATCGAGGATCGTGCCCTCTTCATTGTAAACGCGCCAGTCGTTGGGGCTGAGGCTTGCGGCCTGCCGCACGGTTCTGAGCGCATCCGGATAATAGCCGAGCGCCGCCTGGGACCTGGCGTAAAAAAGCTGCGCCTCGCCGGAACCCGGGTTGAGAGCGGCCACCTGGCGCATCACCTCATTGGCCTTTTTATAGTCGCCGGTCGCCTTGAGATATTCCGAATATTCGATGCCGCTGTTCAGCCGGCCGGGACGGGCAAGATAGGCGCTTTCAAGCCGATAGCTGACCTGCGCCTGCTGCGACAGCGAAAGCCCGGCGAAGTCTTCCGCCATGCGGTAGCCGGAAGTGCTGATGCCGCCGCCGCGCACGCTGGCACAACCCGACAGGGCAACAAGGCCGGCGGCGAGCAATATCGCCGCACGCGATGCATGGCCGGTGGGATTGTTCGTTTTCATGCAATCTCCGTCTGTTCTCAGCGCCTCGATCGGCGTATGGAATCACCGTCCACCGCCTTTGGTTACTTTACAGAAAGTTTTTTCGCGCGAAAGTACGCGGGAAAACCAGTTCCGAGCAAAGCCACATGTCGCATTTCCAGTATATCACCCGCCCGCTCCCCTTCTGTCCCGCCGATGCGCCCGCCCGGCCGCTCTACGCGCTCGCCCAGGGCGAAACGGACAAATTGCCGGAAAGCGTCCGCGCCTTTGCGAGCGCCGCCGGCTTTGCGGGAAACGAGGGAGAGTTCCTGCTGGTTCCCGGCGGCGATGGCGGCCTCGGCGCGGCGCTGTTCGGCCTCGGCAATGGCGCAAACCCCTTCGTCTTCGGCCGACTGACGAAACTGCTGCCGGCGGGAGACTGGCGTCTGGCGCAATATTCCGGCGATGCGACGCTCGCGCTGACGGGCTTCGCGGCCGGTTCCTACCGCTTCGAGCGCTATGTGAAGCCCGCAGCCAAGGTCGTGCGGCTGGCGATCCCCGACGGCGTCGACGCAGTGGAAATCGAGCGCGCATGGGCGGCGATCTGTCTTGCCCGCGACCTCGTCAACACGCCCGCCAACGACATGCAGCCCGACCATCTGGAAGAGGTGTTCTCCGGGCTTGCTCATCATTATGACGCCAGCTTCAACGCGATCCGCGGCGACGATCTGCTCACCGCCGGCTTTCCGCTGGTCCACGCCGTCGGCCGCGCCGGCGAGAAGGCGCCGCGGCTGATGGAAATGCGCTGGGGCCGCAAGGGCGCGCGGGCCATCACCCTCGTCGGCAAGGGCGTCTGCTTCGACACGGGCGGGCTCGATCTCAAGACCGCAGCCGGCATGCTGCTGATGAAGAAGGATATGGGCGGGGCGGCCAATGTGATGGCGCTGGCGCTGATGATCATGGATGCCGGGCTCGACGTCGATCTTCGCGTGATCATCCCGAGCGTCGAAAACGCCGTGGCCGGCAACGCTTTCCGCCCGGGCGACATCTATCGTTCGCGCAAGGGTCTGACGGTGCAGATCGACAATACCGACGCCGAGGGCCGCCTGATCCTCGCCGACGCGCTGACCTATGCCGACGAGGAACTGCCCGACCTGCTGATCGATATGGCGACGCTGACGGGGGCTGCGCGCGTCGCGCTCGGCCCCGATATCGCGCCGTTCTTCGCCACATCCGACGCCTTCGCCGAAACGCTTGCATCCGAAGGCGAGCGGCTGCGCGACCCGGTGTGGCGGATGCCGCTTTTTGCCGGCTACGAGGCCAAGCTGAAAACCGGTATCGCCGACCTCACCAACGCGCCCTCTGGCGGGCTGGCAGGCGCGATCACCGCGGCGCTGTTTCTCAAGCAATTCGTCGGCCGCGCGAAATCATGGGCGCATTTCGACATCTACGCCTTTGCCCAGGCCGACCGCGATATCTGTCCCGCCGGTGGCGAGGCCCAGGCGATCCGCGCCATTTTCGAAACCATCCGCAAGGGCTGACGCATGCAACTTGACCGCCGGCTTCACGCTTTCAGGGATGATCTCGCCGATGTCCGGCTTTCCGGCATCGTCCGCGCGGCGCGGTTTTCCGATCCGACCCCGGCTCAGATCATCGTCCCGGTCGCCTCGGTGCGGCGCGAGCCGAACCATGCGGCCGGGGTCGACACCCAGCTTCTGTTCGGCGAGACGGTCGACATATTCGAGCGCGCCAAGGGCTGGCTGTGGGTGCAGTCCCGCTTCGACTGCTATGTCGGCTATCTGCCGGAAGATATGGTGGCCGAGGGCGCCCATCCGGCGGCGACCCATGTGATCTCCGTGCCCCGGACCTTTCTCTATCCCGAGCCGGACCTGAAGACCGGCCCGGTCTCCGCGCTTTCCATGGGCAGCCGGATAAGTTTCGTGGACGAGGCGGAGCTGCGCGGCAGCCGTTATCTCCTGTCAGCGGACGGCACCGCCGTGTTCGCCGACCATTGCTTTCCGATCGGCCGCCCGTTCGAGCGCGACCCGGTGAAGACGGCGCTGCGCTTCCTGGAGACGCCCTATCTGTGGGGCGGGCGCTCCGGTTTCGGGCTTGATTGCTCGGCGCTGGTGCAGATCGCGATGATGATGGCCGGGCGCACAGTGCCGCGCGATTCCGACATGCAGGAACTGATGGATGGCGACCCGGTGACCCGGCGCGGCCTGAAACGCGGCGATCTGGTATTCTGGAAAGGCCATGTCGGGCTGATGGAAGATCCCAAGACCCTGATCCACGCCAATGGCGCCACCATGCGCGTGACCCGCGAAAACCTCGACCACGCCATCACCCGCATCGCGCCCTTTTACGGCAACCCGACTTCGTATTTGAGGCCGGCGAAGTAGGACGGATCATAAGCGAGGTTTCGCTTATGATCTCTCCGCATAGCCCCCCAATCTTCTCGCCCCGGAGGGAAGAGATGTCGCGACAGCGACAGTGAGGGGGGGAGACCATCCACGCGAACGCTCTCGCAATTGGAAATGCCGCGCCACCCTCACTGCCCCTTTCGGGGCATCTCTCCCGCCAGCGGGAGAGAATATAGGGAGCAAGCTGCAAGCGCCTATCCCTGTGACGATGATCGCCACGCGCTGAAACGCGCAGCTAGGCCACCTTCCGAAACCGCTTCAGCCGCAGCGCATTGCTCAACACAAACACGCTTGACAGCCCCATCGCCGCCGCTGCCAGCATCGGCGACAGCAGAATGCCGGTTGCGGGATAGAGGGCGCCGGCCGCAACCGGGATCAGGACAACATTGTAGGCGAAGGCCCAGAACAGGTTTTCTGCGATATTGCGCATCACCGCCCGCGACAGCGCGATGGCGTTGACCACGCCGGCGAGATCGCCCGACATCAGCACGACATCCGCCGTTTCAATGGCGATATCGGTGCCCGTGCCGATGGCAATGCCGGTATCGGCGGCGGCGAGCGCCGGCGCGTCATTGATGCCGTCGCCGGCAAAGGCGATCGCGCCGTGGGCGGTCCGCAGCTTCTCGAGCGCCGAGACCTTGCCGTCCGGCAGGACATCGGCAACCACGGTGTCGATCCCGACCTCGGCGGCGATCGCCCGGCCGGTCTTTTCGTTGTCGCCGGTAATCATCGCCGTTTTCACGCCGGCCTCGTGCAGCGCCGCGATTGCGGCCTTGGCCGAGGGTTTGACCGGGTCGGCAACGCCGATGACGCCGGCGGGGCGACCGTCGACCGCGATGAAAAGCAGAGATCGAGCCTTTGCCGCCAGCCGTTCGGCCTCGTCATCAAGGCCTGCGGTATCGACGACAAGCTTTTCCATGAACCGGCGCGCGCCCACGGCGACGGACCTGCCGCCGACCAATGCTTTTACGCCATAGCCCGGCACGGCCTCGAAATTCTCCGCCTTCTCCACAGCCAGTTTCCGCTCCCGCGCGCCGGCGGCGACGGCTTCGGCAAGCGGGTGTTCCGAACCTGCCTCGACCGCGGCGGCGAGCGCCAGCAGCGCATCGTCCTCGAAGCCGCCGACGGTATAGATATCGGTCACCTGCGGACGGCCCTCGGTCAGGGTTCCGGTCTTGTCGAAGGCGACGATTTTTGTGTCGCGCAGGGTCTGCAGCGCCTCGCCATTGCGGAACAGCACGCCGGTTTCGGCCGCCCTGCCGGTGCCAACCATGATTGAGGTCGGCGTGGCGAGCCCCATGGCGCAGGGGCAGGCGATGATCAGCACCGCCACCGCGTTGACCAGCGCGAAGGAGAGCGCCGGCGACGGCCCGAAAACCAGCCATATCACAAAGGTCAGCGCGGCAGCCGCCAGCACCGCCGGCACGAACCAGGCGGTGACCCTGTCGACCATGGCCTGAACCGGGAGCTTCGCGCCCTGCGCGGTTTCGACCATTTTCACGATGCGCGCCAGCACGGTATCGGCCCCGATGGCGGTGGCGCGGAAGGTGAAGGAGCCGGTCTTGTTGATCGTGCCGCCGGTGACGGCATCGCCCTCGGCCTTCTTCACCGGCACGGGTTCGCCGGAGATCATCGATTCATCGACATGCGACGCGCCGGAGACAACCGCGCCGTCGACCGCGATCCGCTCGCCCGGACGGACGACAACGATATCGCCCTGCTTCACATCGGCGATCGGGATATCGACGGTTTCGCCATCGCGCTCCACCCGCGCCGTCTTCGGCTGCAGGCCCATCAGATGGGTGATCGCGGCCGAGGTGCGGCCCTTGGCCTTGGCCTCCAGATAGCGACCGAGCAGGATCAGCGTGACGATGACGGCCGCGCTTTCGAAATAGACCTGCGCCGCCCCTTGCGGGAAAAGCTGCGGCACGAAGGTCGCCAGCGTCGAATAGCCCCAGGCGGCCAGCGAGCCGAGCATGACCAGCGCGTTCATATCCGGCGACAGCCGCCGGAACGACGCCGCACCATGACGGATAAAGCGACGGCCGGGGCCGAACACCACGATGGTCGCCAGCACGAAGTAGAGGATATGGAGGGGAAAGACGCCGACCGCGTTCATCAAGGCATGGCCGAGCGGCGGAAACAGGTGCGACCCCATTTCCAGCACGAACAGCGGCAGGGTGAAGATCGCTGCTGTCAGGACATCGCGCTTCAGCGCGGCCTGTTCCTTCGCCCTGATATCCGCATGGGTCTCGGTTTCCGCCGTGGAATCCGTGATGCGACGCGGCGTATAGCCAGCCGCCTCGACGGCGGCCATCAGGGCGGAGGTGTCCGCCGCGGCCTCAATGGTCGCCCGCTCGCTGGCGAGATTGACATGCGCCGAGACGACGCCGGGCACGGCCATCAGCGCGCGTTCGACATTGCCGACGCAGGAGGCGCAGTGCATGCCTTCGATGCCGAGTTCGACGGTCTCGAGCGCCACGCCATAGCCGCCCTTTTCGATCGCCGCAACCACGTCGCCGGCCGCCTTGGGATCGGTAAGCGTGACATCGGCCGTCTCGGTGGCGAGATTGACGGAGACCGCCGAAACGCCCTCCACCCGGCCCACGACCCGCTCGACGCTGCGCACACAAGACGCGCAGGTCATGCCCGTCACCGGCAGGGTGATGTGGGTGGGCTTTTTCGCAAGCGTCTGTTCCATAGTCGGTTTTCCTTCTTGGCGCGTGACGCGCCGCTTGCTCCCTATAATCTCCCCCTTGAGGGCAGGGGAATCGCGTATGGCTTTTAAGCTATTGAATATTTGACG
>NZ_JBAKFR010000032.1:0-47312 GCF_053484295.1 Martelella sp. AMO21009 | reverse complement strand
TGGAACTACTTCAAATCAACAGCATGCGTTGCAGACTAATCGCCCGACGCTCTAGATCCTCGGGTCAAGCCCGAGGATGACGCAGGTGGGTGGCTGAACGACCATCAAGGAAACAAAATCCCAGGGAAACGTGGATGCAAGTAGGGAAGCCGGAGAGCAGCATGACGGAGGACCCTTCGGCAGTCCGATTACCGTCTTCCGGCATTCAAACCGGCTTCACGAACCCGTCCAGCACGCGCTTGCGTCCGGCCTTGTCGAAATCGATGGTCAGCTTGTTGCCTTCGATCGAGGTGATGTTGCCATTGCCGAACTTCATGTGGAAGACGCGGTCGCCGATGGCGTAGGCGGAGGACTCCTCGCCGGTCGAGCGCGCCACCAGTTCGCCTTCGATGGTGCGTCCGCGTGGCCCGCTTTCGCCGTAGCCGATCCGCTCCACCGCGTGACCGGAGCGTGAGCCCCAGTTGTCGCGGGTGGCGTCGGAGCGGTTGCCTTGGGCGCGTTTCCAGCCGGGCGTGGCATAGGTGTTGGAAAACGGCTCGGCGCGGTCGAAACGGGATTGCCCGTAACCGCCATAGGACACCTCGGTCTCGCCGACCTCGACATGGTCCTCCGGCAGTTCATCGAGAAACCGCGACGGCATGGTCGACTGCCAGAGCCCGTGAATGCGGCGGTTGGACACGAACCAGATATGGCAGTGGCGTTTGGCGCGGGTGATGCCGACATAGGCGAGCCGGCGCTCTTCCTCCAGCCCGGCGCGGCCGCTTTCATCCAGCGCGCGCTGATGCGGAAACAGACCTTCCTCCCAGCCCGGCAGGAACACGGTCTTGAACTCCAGCCCCTTGGCCGAATGCAGCGTCATGATCGAGACGGCGTCAAGGTCTTCGTTGTTGTCGGCATCCATCACCAGCGAGACATGCTCCAGGAAGCCGCGCATGCTCTCGAACCCTTCCATGGAGCGGATCAGCTCCTTGAGGTTTTCGAGCCGGCCCGGCGCTTCCGCCGAGCGGTCGTTCTGCCACATCTCGGTATAGCCGCTCTCGTCGAGGATCTGTTCGGCAAGCTCGGTATGGGGCGTGGTTTCCAGAAGGTCCTGCCAGCGATCGAACTGGGTGACGACGTCGAACAGCGCCTTGCGCGGCTTCGGCTTCAACTCGTCGGTGTCGATCAGCTCGCGCGCGGCCGCCAGCATCGGAATGTTGCGGGCGCGGGCATAGTCGTGGACCTTGCGGACGCTGGCATCGCCAAGGCCGCGCTTCGGCGTGTTGATGATCCGCTCCAGCGCTAGATCGTCGGCCGGCTGGCAGGTCAGGCGGAAAAACGCCATGGCGTCGCGGATTTCGAGGCGTTCGTAAAAGCGCGGTCCGCCGATGACCCGGTAATTGAGGCCGAGAGTGACGAAGCGGTCCTCGAATTCGCGCATCTGGAACGAGGCACGCACAAGGATCGCCATGTCGTTCAGCGCTTCGCCCTTCTTCTGGTACTGCTCGATCTCCTCGCCGATCGCGCGGGCTTCCTCTTCGGAATCCCAGGCGGCATGGACCTGCACCTTGCTGTCGTCGGGATCGGTGCGCTCGGTGAACAGCGTCTTGCCGAGACGGCCTTCGTTGTGGGCGATCAGATTGCCGGCGGCGCCCAGAATATGCGCGGTCGAGCGGTAATTGCGCTCCAGCCGGATCACCTTGGCGCCGCGGAAATCCTTCTCGAAGCGCAGGATATTGTCGACTTCCGCCCCGCGCCAGCCATAGATCGACTGGTCGTCATCGCCGACGCAGCAGATATTGATGGGACCGTCCTCACCGCTCGGACGCTGGGCGAGCAGCCGCAGCCACATATATTGCGCCGTGTTGGTGTCCTGATACTCGTCCACCAAAATGTAGCGAAAGCGGCGGTGGTATTCCTTGAGAATGTCCGGGTGCTGACGGAACAGCTCGATCGGGTGCAGCAGAAGATCGCCGAAATCGCAGGCGTTGAGCGTCTTCAGTCGGTCTTGATAGGCCTGATAGAGCTCGCGGCCGCGGCCATTGGCAAAGGCGCGGGCATCGCCCTCGGCAATCGTCTTCGGCGTCAGCCCCTTGTTCTTCCAATTGTCGATCATGCCGGCGAACTGGCGCGCCGGCCAGCGCTTGTCGTCCAGCCCCTCGGCCTGGATCAACTGCTTGAGCAGCCTGAGCACGTCATCGGTATCGAGAATGGTGAAGTCGGAGCGCAGCCCGGCAAGCTCGGCGTGGCGGCGCAGGAGCTTGACGCCGATCGAGTGAAACGTGCCGAGCCAGGGCATGCCCTCGACCGCTCCGCCCACCAGCGCGCCGATCCGTTCCTTCATCTCGCGCGCGGCCTTGTTGGTGAAGGTGACGGCGAGGATCTGGCTGGGATAGGCCTTGCCCGAGGCCAGGATATGGGCGATGCGGGTGGTCAGAACCCGGGTCTTGCCGGTGCCGGCCCCGGCAAGCACCAGAAGCGGCCCTTCCGTGGTTTCCACGGCGTCGCGCTGCTCGGGGTTGAGGCCGGAGAGATAATCGGGCGCATCCGGCGCGCGGCGCGCGGCCATCGCTCGTGCGGCAAGGCCGGAGCGGGCGGGCGCTGCGGGCTGCGGCGCATCGTCTTCGTCGAAAAACGGAATATTGTCGTCACCTTGATTCATGAGGCCAATCTAGTGGCTTGCATGGCAAAGGTGAAGGCGGCGCGGGAAATGAGAACAAAAAAAGCACATCCCCGGCAATGCAGGCCATCGATTATGCGCCGCCAGGCGGAGGTAACATTACAATTTGGTGAGGTTTGATCTGGCGACTTGCGGAGGCGGAAGCGATAACGATACTTCGGTACAGGAATCCCGCCCAAGTTGTCAGTCCGAGGTCATGAATGCGTCTTTATAATCAGCTTGCCATCAGTCTCGGCGTTCTGGCGGTCGGGGCCGCGGCCTGGCTCTGGTTCGCGCCGGATGGTCGCGCGCTTCTGGCCTCGATGGGCATTGCCGGCAATAGCGAGACGGCCAGCGCCCCGTCCGGCGGCCGCGGCGGCGGTTTCGGCGGCGCCGTTCAGGTGGTCACCGCGCCGGTCACGATCGGCACGGTCAATGATCAGCTCACGGCGATCGGCAGCGGTGCCGCAATCCAGTCGGTGACGCTGCTGCCGGAACAGGCCGGCACGATCACGGAGATCAGCATATCCTCCGGCGACAGGGTGGAGAAGGGCGACGTCATCGTTCAGCTCGATGATCGCGAGCAGGTTCTGGCGCGCAATCTGGCCGAGGTCGCGCTCGAAAGCGCCGCCCGGCAGGCCGAGATCAACCGCAAGATCAGCTCCTCGATCTCCAATCTCGAAGTCTACAACGCCGAGATCGCCGAAAAATCCGCCAAGCTCGATCTCGAGACGGCGGAACTCAATCTTGCCCGCCGGCAGATCGTCGCGCCGATTTCGGGCGTCGCCGGCATCGTCGGCGTCAATGTCGGCGACTATGTCACCACCTCGTCGGAGATCGTCACCATTGACGACCGTTCGGCGATCCTCGTTGATTTCGACGTTCCGGAGCGCTTCGCCACCGCCGTGGCGCCGGGCGCGCCGGTGGAGGCAAGTCTGGTCGCAGCCCCCCAGAAGCGCTTTGAAGGCGTGGTCGAGGCGGTCGACAACCGGATCGATCCCGCAAGCCGTACCTTCACCGTGCGCGCACGCCTCGATAATGAGAACGATGCGCTGAGAGCGGGCATGTCCTTTGACGTGACCATGCGGTTTTCCGGCGATGAATATCCCGGCGTCGATCCGCTTGCGATCCAGTGGGATTCGGACGGCGCCTATGTCTGGCGCATCGTCGATGGCGCGTCGCACAAGGTCCGCGTCCGGGTGATCCAGCGCGACCCCGATCTGGTGCTGGTCGATGCCGCGCTGGAAGAGGGCGGCCCCGTGATCATCGAGGGTATCCAGCGCCTGCGCGAGGGCGGCGCGGTGCGTGAGGCGAACGCGGAGGCGTCGTCATGAGCGCGGAAACCCCGCCTGGCGAAAAGCGTGACGAGATCGCTGTCGATCACGCAACCGAGCATGGCTTCACCGCGATTTTCGTGCGCCGGCCGATCATGGCGCTGGTGTTCAACGCGCTGATCGTGGTCGCCGGCCTTGCCGCCTATTTCGGCGTCGAGGTGCGCGAACTGCCGGATGTCGACCAGCCGGTGATCACCGTGCGCACCACGTTTTCCGGTGCTTCGCCTGAAACGGTGGACCGCGAGGTCACCGATGTCATCGAGGGCGCGGTCGCGCGCGTTTCCGGGCTGCAGTCGATGTCGTCGCAGTCGCAGACCGGATCGAGCCGGGTCACGCTGGAATTCAGCAAGGATACCGATATCAATGTCGCCTCGATGGACGTGCGCGATGCCGTCGGCCGGGTCGAGGGGCAATTGCCGGATGACGCCGACGAGCCGCGCATCGTCAAGGCCGATTCGGATGCGCAGCCGATCTTGCGGCTGGCGGTCACCTCGTCCACGCTCGATATCGATGACCTGACCAAATATGTCGAAGACAATATCGAGGACAGGCTTGCCGCCGTGCAAGGCGTGGCCGATGTCGCGGTCTATGGCGACCGGGAAAAGATCTTCCGCATCGATATCAATCAGGCAGCACTTGCCAGCCGCGGATTGACGGTTGCCGATCTCGCCAATGCGCTTTCAGACATGTCGTGGGACGTGCCGGCCGGCTCGCTCACCAGCACCACCCAGGCGCTCGGCGTGCGCGCGACGGCCGACCTGACCACGCCGGAAGAGTTTGCAGATCTGAAGGTCGCCGACAATGTCCGCCTTGGCGATGTAGCAACCGTCGTCTTCGGTCCGGATACCGCGGCGACGGCGCTGCGCTACAACGGCCAGCCGGGCATCGGTCTCGGCATCGTGCGCCAGGCCAAATCCAATACGCTGGAAATATCGGAGGGTGTGCACAGGGTCATCGAAGAGCTCCGGCCAAACCTGCCGGAAGGCACCACGATCCGGGTTTCGAGCGACGACGCCGTGTTCATTTCGGGCTCGATCGAGGAAGTGGTCCGCTCGCTGACGCTTGCCGCGCTGATCGTGGTGGCGATCATCTTCCTGTTCCTGCGTGACTGGCGGGCGACCATCATCCCGGCGATCACGCTGCCGGTGGCGCTCGTCGGCACGCTGGCCGCGATCTATCTCGCCGGCTTCTCGGTCAATATCCTGACCCTGCTCGCGATCGTGCTTGCCACCGGCATGGTGGTGGATGACGCGATCGTGGTGCTGGAAAACATCGTGCGCCTGCGCGCGCTCGGCATGGGCCCGCGCGCGGCCGCCGTTCTCGGCACCCGACAGGTTTTCTTCGCGGTGATCACCACCACGGCCACCCTTGCCGCCGTGTTCGTGCCGCTCTCCTTCCTGCCGGGGCAGGCGGGCGGCCTGTTCCGCGAATTCGGCTTCGTGCTCGCCTTCGCGGTGATGCTGTCGTCCTTCGTGGCGCTGACGCTATGCCCTATGCTGGCTTCGCGCATTCTGGTCCAGCACAAAGAGGGCAAGCCCGGGCTCGCTACCCGGCTCGGCAACGGCTTCAACCGCTTCTATGCGCATACGCTGCGCTGGTCGCTGTCCGCCCCGCTGGTCGTGCTTTCCTTCGGCGCGCTTTTGATGTTCGGCGCCTATCTCGCCTATGCCAACATCACCAATGAACTCCTGCCGAGCGAGGACCGCTCGATGCTGATGATGCGGGTGTCGGCGCCGGAGGGCGTCAGCCTCGATTATACCCGCGACCGCATCCAGCAGGTGGAAGAGCGCCTGCAGCCGCTGATCGACAGCGGCGAGATCGAAAGCGTTTTCTCGATCTCGGGCTTCGGCAGCGATACCAATAGCGGCTTCATGGTGATGACGCTCGCCCCCTGGAGCGAACGCGAGCGGGTGCAGAGCGCGGTCGCCGGCGATGTCAACATGGCCGCCGGCCAGATTCCGGCGGTGCGCGCCTTCGCCTTCCAGCCCAACTCGCTCAATATCAGAGGCGGCGGTAACGGGCTCAGCGTTGCGCTGGTCGGTTCCACCCATGAGAAGCTCGCCGTCGCGGCGGCTGAGATCGTGGATGCGATGGAAGCCGACCCGATGTTTTCCGCCCCGCGGCTCAGCAATGACGCCTCGCAGGCGCAGCTTGCGCTCACCCTCGACCGCCGCAGAGCCGACGACCTCGGCATCGATATCGCCGGATTGTCGGAGGCGCTGAGGGCGCTGCTCGACGGCCGTTCGGTCGGCGAGGTGTTCATCGACGGCGAATCCTATGACGTGCAGCTTCGCTCCGACACCCGCAAGGTCGATGACCCGACCGATCTCAGGAATATATTCCTGAAGGCCGGTGACGGCCGCATCGTGCCGCTGTCCACCATCGCCACGCTGGAGGAAAAATCGATTGCGCCGACGCTGGAGCGCGAAAACCAGCGGCCCTCGGTTTCACTGTCGTCCAGCCTTGGCGAGGGCGTGGCGCTGGGCGAGGCCTATCAGCGGCTGGTCGAGATCGCGGAGCCGCTTCTGCCCCCCGGCGCTCATGTCGAGGCGCAGGCGGAGGCGGCCGCGCTCGACGAGAACGCTTCCGGCATGACCATGGTGTTCGGTTTCGCGATCATCATCGTGTTTCTGGTGCTCGCCGCCCAGTTCGAAAGCGTATGGAGCGCGCTGATCATTCTGGCGACCGTGCCGTTCGGCATCGGCTGCGCGGTGATCGCGATGCTTCTGACCGGTACCAGCCTCAACATCTATTCCCAGATCGGGCTCGTGCTCTTGATCGGGGTAATGGCGAAGAACGGCATTCTGATCGTCGAGTTCGCCAACCAGCTGCGCGACCGGGGCGAGGGCGTGCGCGACGCGATCGAGCATGCGACGCTTCTGCGCCTGAGGCCGGTGATGATGACGATGATCTCGACAGTGCTCGGCGGCATCCCGCTGGTGCTGGCGTCGGGTGCGGGCGCCGAGGCGCGCATCGCGCTTGGCTGGGTGATTGTCGGCGGGCTCGGCTTTGCCACCATCGTGACGCTCTACATCACGCCGGTGGCCTATCTGATCCTTGCCCGGTTCTCGAAACCGAAGGTCGATGAGGAGCGCCGTCTGAACGCTGAAATGCACGACGCGACATTGCTCGGGCATCACTAGAGCATCGGGCGATTAATTGGCGTTGCCCGATGCTCTAGATTCTTTATTTTGACGCGTCGGGTTAACGAAAAACCGGATTCCACTTTTTCGCCCGACGCTCTAGCGCCGCCGGGAAATCGTCAGGCGCTGCTTGCGGAATCATCCGCCATGCTGTTGTTATGGAGACCGGCCGGAAGCACCGGCATTTCGAGAACAGAGGGGAACACCATGATCAGGACCATCGCTATTGCTCTTTCGGGCTCACTGCTGCTTGCCGGATGCGCGTCGACCGGCGGCGAAGACGTCGCGCCGCAGGAAGTGTCGGTGACCAATATTTCCGTGTCCGACCCGGGCGCCTACATGGACAGCCAGGAGCAGGCATTCCGCGATCAGCTCAAGGATACCGGCGTGACGATCGTGCGCACGCCGAAATATATCGCACTGGTCTTCCCGTCCTCGATTACCTTCGAGACCGACAAATACGATATCGTTCCCGAATTCACGCCGGCGCTCGATACCATCGCCGCGCTGCTGCGCAAGTACAGCGCCACCGATATTGACGTGAACGGCTATACCGATTCCACCGGCTCGGACGCCTATAATCTGAAGCTGTCGCAGCAGCGCGCCAATGCGGTCGCCGGGGCCATTATCCAGCGCGGCGTCAGCCCGCAGCGCATCCTGCCGGTCGGTTACGGCAAGGCCGATCCGGTGGCGAGCAACGATACCGCAGATGGCCGCGCCCAGAACCGCCGCGTCGAAATCCGGATCGCGCCGCCGGCAGCAGCGGGCGCCACGGCCGCCGCACCCGTGACGGCAGCCCCTATGGCCAATTGAGCCGGCTGCGCTATCTTGACAACAGGTGCGGCTGATTGTGGGATTGCCCCCGAGAAGCCGCACATTCGCGCCATATGATTGCCGCAAAGAAACGGCTTCAACGTTGGCGAAGCTTTCAACTCTGAGGGACACCATGCTGAAGAAGATCACCATCGCAGCCGTAGGCCTTGCCTTTCTTGCCGGCTGCACGACGACCGACCCGTATTCGGGCCAGACCGTCAACAACAACACAGGAACCGGCGCGCTAGCCGGCGGCGCGCTTGGCGCGCTGGCGGGCCTTGCCGTGGGCGGCGACGCCAAGGGGGCTGCGATCGGCGGCGCGCTCGGCGCAATCGCCGGCGGCGGCATCGGCGCCTATATGGACAATCAGGAGCGGGAGTTCCGCCAGGCGCTCGCCGGCACCGGCGTTTCCGTGGTCCGCAACGGCGACATGCTGACGCTGATCATGCCGGGCAACGTCACCTTCCCGACGGATGAGTACTCGATCCTGCCGAATTTCTACTCGACGCTGAACGCCGTTTCGACCGTGCTGCGCAAATATGACCGCACCGCGGTCAACGTTAACGGCTACACCGATTCGACCGGCTCGCTCGAGTATAACCAGCGTCTATCTCAGGAGCGCGCCAACAGCGTGGCGAATTACCTGATCCGGTCCGGCGTTGGCGGCAACCGCATTTCCGCCGTCGGCTTCGGCCCGTCCAACCCCGTCGCCTCCAATGCGACGCCGGAAGGCCGCGCCCAGAACCGCCGCGTCGAGGTGCAGATCTCCGCCGTCAAGATGTAACGGCAAAAGGCGGCCGCGGGGCCGCCTTTTTCGTATCGTACTTCGTGAAAAGAGGTCGCGCCCTGCGCGGCCTTTTTGTTTTACCGCAGCCTGAGATTGACGGGCATCCTGCCGGTCGCATCGTCGGCGATATAGATATGGATCTTCACCGCGGGCGCGATCGAGCGGGCGGCGCGTTCGCTCTGGCTGGACAGCAGGCCGACCAGTTCGCGGGCCTTGTAGCGCCCCTGGAAACGCGCGTAGTCGGCGAGTTTCTGGGCGGCTTCCTGCAGCGGGTTGAGGCCGCCGCGGCGATCGAGGGGGAGAGATTGGCCTGACATCATTCCGAAACGCTGTTTCCTGGTCACGTCTATCCTCATACGCAAGACACTCAAGGATTTACCGGCGGTTTGGAGCGCGTTGGGGCGAGGTGCGGCTATTCGAACTTTCGCTGTTCTTGCTTTCCAAAACCTTACTCTCGAGATTAAGGCGGAAACCTTTCAAAAGCCTTTACGAAAAACGCCGGCCCGTTAACGGGGCCGGCGTTTTATTGTTCTAAACAGCAGAAATGTGCCGTCAATTCATAGCGTCTACTGGAGGCTTGCCCAGCAGCTCACGCCGTTCTGCTTCAGCGCCCGGCAGGCGCGCACGGCTTCCTCCTGATCGGAGAAGCCGCCGAAGCGGGCGCGGTAGACCGACTGGCCGCCGGTATTGTAGGCGAGCGCGAAGGGCTCGGTGCTGTCGAGCGCGCCGCCGGCCTTGCCCTTGGTGTTGGCGAGAAGGGCCCTCGCGGCCTCGGGCGTGGCGGCGGTGCCGACCTGAACCACCCAGCCGCGCGACGCGCGCACCGAACCGGTCTTGATTGACGTATCGGGCTCGGACGCCTCGGCGGCCGGAACGATCGCCTCGCCCACCGCATCGGCCACGCCGTCGGCGGTTTCGAGAATGTCCTCGACGCTCAGACCATCGTCATTGTCGGGCGCACGGCGCGCGCTCGGCACCGGAACATTGGCGATCAGGTCGGCCTGGGGTCCGGAGAGCGCTGCCGGGGTTGCAGCGGCCGTGTTGTCGTTGGCATAGGCGAGCGCGACGCCGCCGGTCTGGCTCGTGGGGCGCGCATAGGGGATCGGGCCGGTCTTCGGGAACACCATGGCGGCTGCGACGATCGGGCCGCCGCTGCTCTTGGTGCGGGCGATCACGAACTGCTTGCGGCCATTGGAGGCCTTGGGCAGGTAGGTGGTGATCAGCCGGGTTGCCCACTTGTCGCGGCTGGCCGATGTCGCGCCGCCCATGACGACGGCGACGATCGAACGATTGCCGGAAATGGCCGAGGTCGCGATGTTGAAGCCCGAAGCATTGGTGTAGCCGGTCTTGATGCCGTCGACACCCTTGACGTTGCCGAGCAGATGGTTGTGGTTGCCGATCGTGGTCTTGCCGTATTTGAAGCTGCGGGTGCCGAAATATTTATAGTACTGCGGAAAATGCTGGCGCAACGCGATGCCGAGGCGGGCCTGGTCGCGCGCCGTGGTCTTTTGCGCGCTGTTCGGCAGGCCGTGGGCATTGCGGTAGGTCGTCTTCGTCATGCCCAGCGCATGCGCCTTGTTGGTCATCATCTTGGTGAAATTGGTTTCCGAACCGCCGAGGAATTCGCCGAGCGCGGTCGCCACGTCATTGGCGGAGCGGGTCACCAGCGCATAGATCGCCGTCTCGACGCTGATCGAATTGCCGGCGCCGATGCCGAGCTTGGTCGGCGGCTCGGCGGCTGCGTTCTTGGAGAACGGCACCCGGGTATCGAGCGTGATGCGGCCGTCGTCCAGCGCCTCGAAGGTCAGGTAAAGCGTCATCATCTTGGTCAGCGAGGCCGGATAGCGCGGCGCATCGGGGTTTTCGCCGTAAAGCACCTTGCCGGTGTTGACGTCGATGACGATGGCTGCGTCATTGCTGTCGGCGCGCGCTGGGACAAACCCGGTCAGCAGAATCGTGAAGGCCGCGAGAAGGATCGCGGCCGCTGAAAACCGGCTCTTGGGGAATCGGCTTGTTGCCTGTCTCTGCATACGAAAAACTCTTGCGAATTCTGGCGGTTGATGTTTGCTGGCGGTTCCGTGGCCGGATGATACCGGCCCGGAAAGCACATTGCTAGGCTGTCGGTGAATGTGCGCAAATCGGGGTTAATATCCCATTAAGTCCGCGGGCGATGTGGGTGGTTTATTTAAGAAATCACGCATATGCAAAGCCTTCTTTCCAAGTCCCGGTCGATCGGATATCACACCCGCAAACAGGAGTGCGATCATGCAGACACCGCGTACGGGCGGCGGCCGGATGGACCATCACCGGCATCGCGAGCCAGCCATAAACCTGCCTCCGGTGGTGGTCGGGGCGCTGGCCGTGCTTTTTGCGATCTTCCTGGTGCAGGAATTCCTGCTCTCCTACCGCACCAATGTGATGATCTGGCAGGAATTCGGGTTCCTGCCGGTGCGCTATGCCCACAGCCTGTTTCAACAGGGCTGGGCGTGGCTGTGGTCGCCACTCACCTATTCGCTGCTGCATGGCGGCTGGACGCATATCGTTTTCAACGCCATCTGGCTGGCGATCTTCGGCGCGCCGGTCGCCCGACGCATCGGGGCGGCGCGGTTCCTGATCCTGTGGGTGGCGAGCGCTGCGGCTTCCGCGTTCTTCTTCGCCGCCACGGATTGGGGCGCCGTCACGGTGCTGATCGGCGCGTCCGGCGTGGTCTCGGCCTATATGGGGGCGGCCTGCCGCTTCGTGTTCGCCGGCGGCCGGTTTTTGCCGCAGGCGCATCTCGGGCCGCGGCTGGCCATTACCGATGTGTTCCGCGATCGCACCGCGCGCGCCTTCGTGCTGGTCTGGCTGGCCGGCAATCTGCTGATCGCGGTGGGCGTCAGCTTTGCCGGCATCAGCGCCGGCGAGATCGCCTGGCAGGCTCATATCGGCGGCTTTCTGTTCGGTTTCCTCACCTTCCCGCTGTTCGACGTCGGGCAGCCGCGCGCCCTGGTTTTCTGAGCCGGTCACGGTTTTCTTGCAATCGCCTGAAACCTCATGCACCATTCGACTTTGCGTGGCCGGCCGGAGGCGGACACGCGTCGGCGCCGTAAACGAGGAGGTTTCGATGTCCATTACCGTGAGAATGATACTTGCCGAGAAGGGCCGCGCGGTCGTGACCGCGAAGGGCGATACGTCGATTTCGGAAATCGCGACGATCCTGCATCAAAACCGCATCGGCGCGGTCGTGATCGTCGGCAAAAATGACAGCATTGTCGGCATTTTCACCGAGCGCGACCTGGTCGGCGCGATCAGCAAGCACGGCGCGGGATGTCTTTCCCATCCGGTTTCGACGGAAATGACCGAGAATGTCTATCGCTGCGACGAGGGCGTGAGCGTCAACGAATTGATGGAGGTGATGACCAAGCGCCATTTCCGCCACGTGCCGGTGGAAGTCGATGGCCGCCTCGCCGGAATCATCTCGATCGGCGACGTCGTCAAGTCCCGCATCCGCGAGGTCGAGCAGGAAGCCGAGCACATCAAGTCGTATATCGCCGGGTGAGGGAAAGAAGGGAAGCGTCTCAGCCAATAATGTCTCCCCTTTTGGGGCAGGGCTATCGCATTCGGCATCGTCGCATAGCCCCCCGATCTTCTCGCCCCGGAGGGGAGAGATGTCGCGAAAGCGACAGTGAGGGGGGGAATCCATCCCCGCGAACGCCTCGCATGTGGAAATGCTGCTTCACCCTCACTGCCCCTTTCGGGGCATCTCTCCCGCAAGCGGGAGAGAATATTGGGAGCGAGCCGCTACGCCCTACACGATAACCCTGCCCTCAAGGGGGGAGATTATGGGTTGCAAGGTTGCGATGAAACCGGACGCCTCAATGTACTGAGATTCGCGACGAGCGGACGTCGAAGTCTTCCTCCCGAAAATCCCTATTTCCCGCCGTAGACTTCCTTAGGATCAAACGCCCTGTCGTCGTCGATGCTGGTCAGCACGGCCTTGCCGCCCTCGATCGAGGCGGAGCGGTAGAAGCACGACCGGCGGCCGGTGTGGCAGGCGGCGGCGTGGCCGGTCATGGTCACCTTGATCAGAACCGCGTCCTGGTCGCAATCGGCAAGGACCGCCTCCACGCGCTGAAGGTTTCCGGAGGTCTCGCCCTTCTTCCAGATCGCCTTGCGCGAACGGCTGTAGTAATGGGCAAAGCCGGTCTCGAGCGTCAGCGCCAGCGCCTCGGCATTCATGTGGGCGAGCATCAGCACGGCGTTGTCTCGCGCGTCGGTGACCACGGCGGTGACGAGACCGTTGTCATCGAAACGCGGGGTGAAGTCGCGCGATTCATCGAGCAGGGCCTTGTCCTGCGGCGGCTTTTCGAAATTCAGCATGGCTTTTCCCGTTTCCGGCGGTTTAAATAGACCCGGATCGGAACCTTGGCAATCGTGTGCTGCGGGCTTGTTGCGACAGCGCAGAAAACCCATCTTCCGAATGAAGCACTGAAAAGACGCGCCGCAGGGTGACCGATGGACGATATCTATTCCGCGAAAATATTGCAGCATGCCGGCAATGTGACCCGGCTCGGCGCTCTTCCGGATGCCGACGCATCGGCCTCGGCGCATTCGCGGCTGTGCGGTTCGAAACTGACGGTCTATCTCAACCTCGCGGATGGCCGCGTCAGCGATTTTTCCCACGAGTTGAAGGCCTGCGCGCTCGGTCAGGCGTCGTCGGCGATCATGGCCGAGACCGTTATCGGCGCGACGCCGGCGGAAGTCCGCGAGGCCCGGGACAAGATGCGCGCCATGCTGAAGGAAGGCGGGGAGGGGCCGGATGGACGTTTCGCCGAGATGCGCTGTCTCTTGCCGGTGAAGGATTATCCGGCCCGCCACGGCTCGGTGATGCTCACCTTCGAGGCCACCGTAAAGGCGCTCGATGCGCTGGAACGCGGCCCCGCTCTGGCCGAGGCTGCCGGGCGCGATGTGTAGCGGGCATTCGCGCAATTACGGCGGGCCGTTTCCGAAGACGCCGGACCGGCTTCTGGGTCTCGGCCTGATCCGCTTCTATCAGCTCACATTCTCAAGCCTGATCGGCCAGTCCTGCCGGCATCTGCCGACATGTTCGGAATATGGCTATGAGGCGATCGCCCGCCACGGACTATGGTCAGGCGGGTTTCTCACCCTGTTTCGCGTCGGGCGTTGTGGGCCGGGCGGCACTTGCGGCTTCGACCCAGTTCCCGAAGAGTTGGACCCGCGCTGGCACTGGTATACGCCATGGCGGTTTTATCAGGCTGGACGCCGTCACGCCTCCTGAAGCCGGGCGATCACCAGATAGCCGGGCGTGGGCTGACCATTTTCCATGCGGACATTGATATCGGTGACCTCGACCGTGTCGAAGCTGGCGTCCTTGAGCCGGGCCTCGATATAGGCGAGGCTGTGGCCGAAGCGGTGATGCGGGCCGACGGCATAGCCCGCTCCCTTCAACCGTTCCTCCGGCAGGGTCTCGGCGGAAAAGGCGAAGATGCCGCCCGTCTCCATATTGGCGGCGGCGCCCTGAAACAGCGCGTCGAGTATGCCGAGATAGGGCAGCACATCGGCGGCGATCACCAGATCGAAGGGCGTTTCGTCGCTTTCCTCGAGGAACTCCTCGACCTCGGCAACGAAAAGCGTGTCGTAGAGACCTTTCTCGTAGGCGATCTCGACCATGTTCTCGGAAATATCGAGGCCGGTGATATCGTCCGCCATATCGTTAAGGGCGTCCGCGCCAAGGCCCGTGCCGCAGCCGAGATCCAGCATCCGTCGGAATGGGCCGAGTGAAAGCGCCTGGAACCGCTGGCGGATCGTCATCGGCACGCAATAGCCGAGTTGCTCCACCAGAATATCCTCGAAATCATCGGCATGCTGGTCGAACAGGGTCTCGACATAGGCGCCCGGCGCCTTCAGCGGCGTATCGCCAAAGCCGGTGGCGGCAAGGCGCACCGCAGCGCCGCCATGGTCTTCCGGATCGATCGCCAGCACTTCGCGATAGGCTTCGGCGGCCTCGGCAAGCCTGCCTTCCTTTTCCAGCGCCAGCGCCCGGTTATAGGCCTTCGCCAGCTTCTTCTCGTCGATCTTGCGCGCCATCGCCTCAGCCTCATGGGTTTCGGCCTACGCTCTATGCCGGGTCGCGGAATGGCGCAACAGCCGATTTAAGCCGCGCCCAGCCGTTTTCGGGCCTGCTCCAGCTCTTCCGGCGTGTTGATGTTGAAGAACGGGTCGCTATCGCCGACCATCTCGAAATCCACGAACCGGTGCGGATGGCGCTCCAGAAAGCCCATCAGTCTTCTGTTGCCGTCCGCGAGCCGGGCCGCTAGGTCATCGGCAAGCACGACCGGCCAGAGCGCGAAGACGGGATGGACGCGGCCGTTCGAGCGTGCGGCGATGATTTCATCAGGGGCGGGGACTGCTGCCTGTAGCCGGGCGACGAAATCCGTTGGGAAGAAAGGCGTGTCGACGGCAACCGAGGCGATATGGGAGGCAGGGCCGTTCCCGAAATGGCGAAGCGCTGCAAGGATGCCGGAGAGCGGGCCGGCGTGCTCCCCGCTGTCATCGATAACGACGGGAGCGCCTGCGAATTCCACCATCGTCCCATTATGGCGGCTGATAACCACCGGTGCGCTTTGTGCGGAAATACGCGTGAGGGCATGAGAAAGCAGCGTTCCACTGCCGAAGGCGAGCATCGCCTTGTCTTCGCCCATGCGCCGCGAGGCGCCGCCGGCGAGAATGACGGCCGGGATGCGGTCAGGTTTCGTCAATCGCGCAGAACCTCCTCTTCGGCGCGCGCCAGCAGGCCGCCGCCCTGCGGGCCGCCGGGCTGGGTGGTTTCGCTGAGCGGTTCGATGCCGCGCTGGCGCTCGCGGTAGAACGAATAGAGGCCCGCGCCCACGACGATCGCCCCGCCGATCAGCACGTTCACGCCCGGATAGGTCGCAAACATGATCATGCCGAGGATGGTCGACCACAACAGCCCGGTATAGCGGAACGGCGCGACATAGGAGATATCGGCCTTGCGCACGGCGAACACGATGAACTGGTAGCCGATCAGCAGAAAGCCCGCCGCAAGGATGAGCAGGCCGACGAGCGGCCAGCGCATCAGGTCCCAGTCCTGTTCGATCGTGCCGAGCCCCGCGCCGCCAATGGTCAGCAGGGCGGAGGTCGACAGGGTGATCACGATCGCCGGCACATCGGTGCGGATCGCCTTGGTGAGCAGGTCGCGGGCGGTGGCGAAAAGCATGGCGATCACGACGTAGAGCGCGCCGCTCTCAAAGCCGGCGGGACCCGGCTTGATGATGATCATCACCCCGATGAAGCCGGCGATGATCGCGCTCCACCGCCGCCAGCCGACGGGTTCGCCCATGAACAGCGCCGCGCCAAGCGTCACGGCGAGCGGCAGGCATTGCAGGATCGCCGCCGCATTGGCAAGCGGCATCGCCTTCAGCGCTTCGAGATAGGCGATGGCGGCGACAAGCTCGCAAGCGCTGCGTATCAGAACCCGCGGCTCCAGCACGGCCCGCATGTGCGAAAACACGCCCGCCCGCCAGGCGATGATCAGTGCGATGAACATGACGATCAGTCCGCGGAAGAACATGATCTGCCCGACGCCGATCTCCTCGGTCAGCTTTTTCACGATCGCGTCGTTGATCGAAAAACTAGCCATGCCCGCGATCATGAACAGCGCGCCGGAGAGATTTGAGGAAATACGCATCATTCGCCCATATTTTGATCATTCGGTTCATATCGCCGAACCGAGTGCGGGGGAAGAGCGCGTTGAGGCTTTAAATTCTCAGCCGCCGGTCATGCTCATGTGGCGGGCGACGGCGACGCGGGAGGTTTTTTCGTCGAGCTCGAAATTATGCTCTTTCGGCTTGCGGGCGATGGCATTGTCGATGGCGCGATGGAGTGTCGCGTCGTCACCCGGATTGTCGCGCAGCACGGCGCGGAAATCGGCATTGTCGTCCTGGCCGAGGCACATGTAGAGCATGCCGGTGCAGGTGAGGCGCACCCGGTTGCAGCTTGCGCAAAAATTGTGGCTGAGCGGGGTGATGAAGCCGAGCTTGCCGCCGGTCTCTGCCACCCTGACGAACCGCGCCGGCCCGCCGGTGTCGAGCGGGATATCGGTGAGCGTGAAGCGCTCTGCCAGGTCGCGGCGGACCTTCGACAGCGGCAGATATTGCGCGGAGCGGTCGGTCTCGACCTCGCCGAGCGGCATGGCCTCGATCAGGGTCAGGTCCATGCCCTCGCCATGTGCAAAGCGCAGCAGGTCGGGGATCTCGGCCTCGTTGAAGCCGGCGAGCGCCACGGCGTTGAGCTTGACCTTCAGCCCGGCTTTTCGCGCGGCCTCGAGCCCCGCCATCACCTTGTGAAAATCGCCCCAGCGGGTGATCTCGCGGAATTTCTGCGGGTCGAGCGTGTCGAGCGAGACGTTGATGCGGCGCACGCCGGCGGCATAGAGGTCGTCGGCGAAGCGCGAAAGCTGGGAGCCGTTGGTGGTCAGCGTCAGTTCGTCAAGCGCGCCATCCTCGATGCGGCGGCCGAGCGCCTCGATCAGGTGCATCACATTCTTGCGCATCAGCGGCTCGCCGCCGGTGAGCCGCAGCTTGCGCACGCCCTTGTCGATGAAGGCGTTGCACAGGCGTTCGAGTTCTTCCAGCGTCAAGAGGTCGCGTTTCGGCAGGAAGGTCATGTTTTCCGCCATGCAATAGGTGCAGCGGAAATCACAGCGGTCGGTCACCGAGACGCGCAGATAGGTGATCGCGCGCCCGAAGGGGTCGATCATCGGGGCGGTTTTTTCGTCCGCTATCTCGCTGAAATGCCTGTTCACGCAAAATCTCCTTGCCGGGAAGATGTTCTTCGGGTTGGCAAGCGTCAAGTCCGGTGTCAAACAAAGCTCTGTGAAATGGTGGCGAAAGGAGCCGGTTTTGACATCGATTCCGACAGAGATCAGGGTCTCGAAAGACCGCAAAAACCTGACCGTGACGTTTGACGATGGCGCCCGTTACGCGCTGCCGGCGGAGATGCTGCGCGTGCTCTCGCCCTCAGCCGAGGTCAAGGGCCATGGTCCCGGCCAGGCGGTGACGGTGCCGGGCAAGCGCAATGTCGAGATCATGACGGTCGCGCCCGCCGGCAATTACGCGATCCGCATCGGCTTTGATGATATGCACGACAGCGGGATCTATACCTGGACCTATCTGCGCGAACTCGGCGAGGATGGTGCGCGCATGTTCGCCGAGTATGAGGCGGAGCTTGCCGCGAAGGGCATGACCCGAGACAGGGCGGAGCGTCCGCGCTGAAGCATTACTCCTGCGGCGGCGCAGCCAAAGCCTTTACCTCTTTTCGTCTGGACTTGCCGCCGAAAATGTTGGCGACCCAGTGCAGCGAGGGAATGTTCTCGCACACCGTCAGGAGCGCGATCGTGATCGGCACGCCGAGGAAGGTGCCGAACAGGCCCCACATGAAGGTCCAGAAGAAGATCGAGAACACCACCACGAAGGGCGAGATCGAAAGCGTCGATCCCGAAACCATCGGCTCGACATAATTGCCGATGATGAACTGGATCAGGTTGAGCGAGACAAACAGCACCAGCGCCGTTTCCCAATGCTCGAACTGGATGACGCCGTAGAGCGAGGGAAACACGGTGGCGATCACCGAGCCGATGAACGGGATGTAGTTCAGCGCAAAGGCGATTACGCCCCATTCGATGGGGAAATCGAGCCCGGTGACGGTGGCCGCGCCCCAAAACAGCAGGCCTGTGATGGCGCTCATTTCGGTGCGCACCAGCATGTAGCGACCGAATTTGCGGGCCGTTTCATGGGCAATCTTCACAGCCGTGGCGGCAAAGCCGGGCTGGTTGATCACGTCGAGCTTGCTGCGCAGCTTGTCTACCTCTGTCAGGCCGAGCACGACATAAGCGAGAACAATCAGCCAGAAGCTGAGCGTGGTGCTGGCCTGCCCGGTAATTTGCCTGACAGTGCGAACCACGAGCCCGACATTGAAGACATCCGAAAGCGAGCTTGCGACCGCGATCCCCTGTCCGTCGAACCAGGCGACGGCGTCCTGATAGGCCGCTTGAAGCTGCCACGCCGCTTCGACGAACGAGGCCGCGACGCGGGAAAAGCCCCAGATGACCAGCGTGGCGAAGATCACGAATACGACGATGGTGGAAATGACGGTGAGCGCCAGCGCCGCCAGCGCCGGCATGAACTTTTGCAGCGCATTCTTGATCGGCCAGGTGACGGCGATGATGAACAGCGCCAGCGCTACCGGCTTGAGAAATCCCGCCCCCCCGCGGATCGCCAGCAGCAACAGGATCACGAAGATCAACGATGTGACGACGGTGACGCCGCGCCGCGATCCGGCTGGTTCATGCATATATGTCTCGCAAATGTCTTGCTTGAGCGGAGCTATGTGAAAATGTATCGTCCCGGTCTGTCATGCGCAAGCAGAACTGCATAAGCCGAGGAGAGGCGACATGAGCGAATTCATCGACGAGGCGGCGACCCCTGAACAGGTGCTTGCATTCTGGTTCGAGGAACTGACGCCGAAGGACTGGTTCCAGCCCGATGACGTGGCAGCGCTCGACCGCACCATCCTCTACCGGTTCTTCTCCACCCACCGGGCCTTAGCGCAGAAGATCGGCGGCCCATGGCGCGCCACCCCCGAGGCGCAGCTTGCCGCCGTTATCGTGCTTGACCAGTTTCCCCGCAATATCTACCGCGCGACGCCGATGGCCTTTGCCACCGACCGGCTGGCGCTCAGGGAAGCGAAGTTCGCCGTTGCCAGCGGCGCGGACCAGGCGGTGCCGGCGGACCGGCGCGCCTTCTTCTACATGCCATTCGAACATTCCGAAAAGCTGAAGGATCAGAAGCGCTCGGTCGAGCTGTTCAAGGCGCTCGGCAATGAGGAATATTCCCGCTTTGCCGAGAGCCATCGTGATGTGATCGCCGAATTCGGCCGGTTCCCCCACCGCAACGCGATCCTGAAACGCCGTTCCACGCCGGCCGAGCGGGCCTATCTTTCGAGCGACGAAAACACCGGCTGGGGCCAGAAGTGACGAAACAGGGCGGCGGCAAGGTCCGCTGCCTTGAAATTGACGCGCTGCTCGTCAAGAGCACCGGTGCAGGACAAGTGAAAGGGCCAGCGGTTTGATGTGGCGAGGCGGCGCAAGGGCGGGGATTTTCGGCATTCTGTATCTGGCGCTGGCGCTCGTCTTCGCATTGCCGGCGGCGGGCGCTTATGCCCAGGAAACCGGCCAGGCTGCCGCCCCCGCGACGGGGCAGCAGGCCGCGACGCCGCCCGCAAGCGATGCTTCTTCGGCGCCGGCTGCGGGAGCGCCGCAGGCAAGCAGCCCCGCGGCGGCGGACGCGACGCCGACCGATCCGTTCGTTCAGGATATGCAGGACCGGCTGAGCGGGTTTTCGCAGACGCTCTCGACGGTCACAACGGCGCTTAGCGGTCAACCGCCGGGCACCGATGCGCTTGTGAAGCTGCAGACCGAGGTGGACCAGCTTCAGATCGAACTTGCCAAGACGGTGAGCGCGACCTCGGACCGGCTGACGGAGGTGCGCGCGCAACTTACCGAACTCGGCTCCGCCCCCGGGCCGGGCGAGACCCCGGAACCGGCGGTCACCACGGACGAGCGCAACAAGCTTCTGGCCCAGCGTTCGGAAATCAATGCGCTGTCCGATCAGGCCCAGAAGCTGAGCACCGCCGCCAATGAGGCGTCCGCCGATATCAGTCGCATAAGGCGCGAGCAATTCGCCGAAAAGTTGTTTGCCCACACCGACCTGATGCAGCTGTTCTCCTCCGATTTCAGCCGTCTGCTCAGCGCCGAGATCACGGCGTTCAGGGTGTCTTACGGCGGATGGCTGAACTATATCTGGAACGCGAAACGGCTGCCTTTCCTGGCCGCCATGTTGCTTTCGCTACTGGCGGCGGTGTTTTCCTATCGCATCTCCAGCCGCTACCTGGAGCGCACCAAGCTCGACTTCGAGGCGCAGGAACCCGATTACGTGGCGCGGCTTCTGGCAAGTTTCTGGACCACGGCGATCCCGAGCCTGGCGCTGCTTGCCTTTCTCATCGTTTCCTATGTCCTGTTCATCAGCCTGAACATCTTCCTGCCGGATGTGGAGCGCTTCGTGCGCGCGGCCTATGTCTCGGCCGCCATCATCATTTTCGTGTTCCTGCTGTCGCGCAATGTGCTGACGCCGCTTCGCCCGCAATGGCGGCTTGTGCCGGTCAGCAACCCGGCGGCGCGCAACCTGACGCTGGCCTTCACCGCGCTTGCCGCGATCAACTGGATCGATATCCTGCTTGGCGTCCTGAACGATACGCTTGATGCGGATCTGCGCCTCGAGGTCGCGCGAAGTCTCGTGACCTCGGTGCTGATCGGCGCGATACTGATCGCAATGTCGTTCATCCGGCCGCGCGCGCCGATGGGCGGCAAGACGGCGCAGAAGCGGTCGTTCAAGATCCTGTTTCCCTCCATCATCGCCGCTTTGACCCGGCTTGTCGGCATTTTCATAGTGCTGGCGGCTCTGATCGGCTATGTCGCGCTCGCCCGCCTCGCGGCCAATCAGGTGGTGCTGACCGGCGGGGTGCTGATAACGATGTATCTCGGCATGCTGCTCGGACAGGCGGTGTCGCAGCCGGGCGGTTTCGCGAGAACCGGCTACGGCAAGCATTTTGTTAGCCGCTTCGGCATATCGAGTGTGCGCAGCGACCAGATTTCGCTCGTGCTCGGACTGGTGACCTATGCGGCGACGCTTTTTATCGGCATTCCGCTGATACTGTTGTCATGGGGCGTGCGCTGGGAGGAGATTAAGCTCTGGGCGGGCAACAATCTGACCTCCGTCACCGTCGGATCGATCACCATCTCGCTTGGCGGCATCCTGATCGGCGTGTTGCTGTTTATCGGTGGCTATCTCGGGACCCGCTGGTTCCAGGGCTGGTTCGACAATAATGTGCTGCTGCGCTCCAAGGCCGATTCCGGCGTCAGAAATTCGGTCAAAACCGGCATCAGCTATCTCGGCATCGTGCTTGCCGGCCTGCTGGCGATTTCGGCCGCCGGGGTCAATCTGTCGAGCCTTGCGCTTGTCGCCTCGGCGCTGTCGATCGGGATCGGCTTCGGGCTGCAGACGATCGTCTCCAACTTCGTCTCCGGCCTCATTCTGCTGGCCGAGCGGCCGTTCAAGGTGGGCGACTGGATCGTCTCCGGCACTACGGAAGGCTTCGTCAAGCGCATCTCGGTGCGCGCGACCGAGATCGAGACCTTCCAGCGCCAGTCGATCATCGTGCCGAATTCAGAGCTGATCAATGCCTCGGTCGGCAACTGGATGCACCACAACCAGATGGGGCGCTCCGAGGTGGCGGTCGGCGTCTCCTATGACAGCGACCCGCGCACCGTCATGAACATTCTGATGGATATCGGAACCTCGCACCCGCTGGTGCTGCAAAACCCGGAGCCGATGGTGATCTTCATGGGGTTCGGCGAATCGACGCTCGATTTTGAGCTGCGCGTCTATCTTGCCGACGTCTTCAACGGTATTTCCGTGCGCAACGATATAAGGGTGGCGATCTTCGAGCGCTTCCGTGACGCGGGCATCACCATTCCCTATCCCCAGCGCGACCTGCACATCATCCCGCAGAAGGAGCGCCACGACGAACTGGCGAACTCGATCCGCAAGCAGATGCGCAAGACAGCGCCCGCGCCGGTCGAAAGCGAAACCGCCCCGTCCTTCGATCATCCCGATGCCGGCAATGACGACGGCGGCGAGCGCTGACCGGCGCACGAGCGCATGATTTTCAGCGCGTCGCGGCCACAAGACTGCATGTCGCAAACGGGCTGTTGGCGGGGCTGCGCGCGTTGCATAGTCGGATGAAGAACGGCCCGTCTGGAGCGGGTCAGTTTGCGCACAGACTCCACCTTCTTGGGGTCACCCTCGGGCTTGACCCGAGGGTCCAGGCAGCGTTCTCCGTGTCGCCTGGATGCTCGGGTCAAGCCCGAGCATGACGCATCAAGGGATTGGAGCCTTGTCATCAGACTGACGCGCCGAAGGCGGGCACAGGCGCTATCCTCAGAGGCGGAACGGATGACAACGAAAACTCGGGCACTGGTGATCGGCGGCGGCGTCGTCGGCGTATCGACGCTTTATCATCTGGCGAAAAAGGGCTGGTCGGACGCGGTTCTGATCGAGCGCAAGGAGCTGACCTCCGGCTCGACCTGGCATGCCGCCGGCCTGCTGCCGCTGTTCAATATGAGCTATTCCGTCGGCCAGTTGCACAAATATTCGGTCAATCTCTACTCCGCTCTGGAGGAAGAGACCGGGCTCAATGTCGGCTTCTCGAAGGTCTCCAATATCCGGCTCGCGATGACGAAGGACCGGATGGATGAGTATCTCTATTATTCCGGCATCGCGGAGACCATCGGCGTTGATTTCAGGTTCCTGACGCCTGAAGAAGTCAAGGAAGTCTGGCCGCTCTGCGAGACCGACGGCCTTCTCGGCGCGATCCAGCATCCCGGCGACGGCTATATCCAGCCGGCCGATCTGACCCAGGCGCTGGCCAAGGGCGCGCGCGACAATGGCGCGCGGATCATGCGCAACACCACGGTGACCGAAATCCGCCAGAACGCCGACGGCACCTGGCATGTGGAGACCGACAAGGAGGCGTTCACCGCGGACCATGTGATCTCCTGTACCGGCAATTTTGCGCGGCGGACCGGCGCGATGGTCGGGCTCAATATCCCCGTCATTCCGGTCGAGCATCAATATATCGTCACCGAGCCGCATCCGGCGATCCTGGAGCGCAAGAAACAGGGCCTGCCGGAACTGGGCGTGCTCCGCGAATCCGACAGCGCCTGGTATATGCGCGAGGAGGCGGGCGGTCTGATCCTGGGGCCTTACGAGACCGGCGCGCCGGTCTGTTATGTCGATGGGCCGTCAGACGACAGCGAATACGAGCTGTTCCAGGAGGAACTCGACCGGCTGATGCCGCATATCGAGACCGCGATGGCGCGCGTTCCGGCCTTTGCCGAAGTCGGCATCAAGAAGGTCTATAACGGTGCGATCGCCTATACGCCGGATGGCAACCCGATCGTCGGCCCCGCACCGGGGCTGAAGAATTTCTGGCTGAACGAGGGCCATTCCTTCGGCATCACCGCCGCCGGCGGCGCCGGCTGGCAGCTGGCCGAATGGATCGTCAATGGCGAGCCGACCGTGGATCTCGCCGGCGTCGATCCGCGCCGCTTTGGCCCCTACGCCACCGAAGGCTACCTCATCGCCAAGAACGAGGAGGCCTATGCCAATGTCTTCACCATGCATTATCCCGACGAGGAGCGCGCCGCCGCCCGGCCGCTGAAGACCTCGCCGGTCTATGAACGGCTCAAGGCGCTCGGCGGCGTGTTCGGCTCGGTCTATGGCTGGGAGCGCGCCAACTGGTATGCACCGGATGGCTATGCGCTGGACGAGAGCGAACTTGGCGTCGGCGCCGATGTGATCACCAGCCACAACCACGCGCCGCCGCTCGATGACGGCCGTATCGTGGAAAAATGGTCGTTCCGCCGCTCGAACTATTTCGAGCATGTCGGCAACGAGGTGAAGCACGTCCACGAAAAGGTCGGCGTACTCGACATGACGCCGTTCGCCAAGATGGAAGTCTCGGGGCCGGGCGCGCGTACCTACCTCGACAGCATTTTCGCCAACGCAATCCCGAAAAAGCGCGGCCGGATCGCGCTTTGCCACCTGCTCGGCCAGGAAGGCGGGGTGAGGGCGGAATTCACGCTTTATGAGTGGGCGCCCGACCGGTTCTATCTGGTCTCCGGCGCAGGGCTCGAAAGCCACGACCACGACCTCTTGATGAAGCTCGCGCCGACCGATGGCTCGGTCACGCTCCGGCCGTTGACCATGGAAATGGGCGTGCTTGTGGTCGCCGGGCCGAAATCGCGCGATCTTCTGAAGAAGCTGACGCGTTCCTCGCTTGAAAACGAGCATTTCGGCTGGCTCACCGGGCAGCCGATCTCGATCGGGGCGGCAAGCTGCCATGCGCTGCGCGTCAATTTCGTCGGCGAACTTGGCTGGGAGCTGCACCACCCGATCGCGATGCAGACCTACATCTTCGACAAGCTGATGGAGGCCGGGGCCGAATTCGACATCAAGCCGTTCGGCATCCGCGCGATGGGCGCGATGGCGCTGGAAAAATCCTACCGCGCCATGCAGCGGGAAATGACGATCGAATACACCGCCTACGAATCGGGTCTCGACCGCTTCATCAAGCCGAAGAAGGATTTCATCGGCAAGGAGGCGCTGCTGTCGAAGAAGGAAGAGGGGCTTTCCGCCGTGTTCGCGACCCTGATCGTCGAGGGCGTCACCGATTGCGATGCCCGCGGCTCGGAAGCGATCTATGACGGCGACGGCAACCTCGCCGGCCGCGCCACCCAGGGCGGTTTCGGTTGGCGCATCGGTAAGTCGATCGCGCTCGCCATGCTGAAGCCGGACTATGCGGCACCCGGAACGAAGCTGAAGATCAGGATTCTCGGCGATCTTTACGACGCGACCGTCGTGGAGGAAAGCCCGTTCGATCCCGAAAACGAGGCGTTGCGGGCGTAGACAAGCTGCACCCTCGCTTCTCCACCATCCACCATCAACCAGGCAAAGGGACGTATTGCGCAATCTTCACCGGCATTCATCAAAAACACCCTTGCAAAGCGCGCGTCATATCCGTAAATGAGCGCCATGTCTGATGCTGGCGCGCGGAAACGCCTGTCGCTTGCGGAGGATGAAGGGGTATAGCTCAGTTGGTAGAGCGGCGGTCTCCAAAACCGCAGGTCGGGGGTTCGAGCCCCTCTGCCCCTGCCAGCACGCTTGATCGGAAGCGCAAATCAGTGGCCGGCTCGCGTGAATGTGAAAACAAAAATACGTTTTTCTCTTGTGTCAACGAAAAACGATGATATGTAGTGAAAAACAGACTCGCGGCGCGTGGAGCTGGATCTTCCGCTTTACGTGCCGTAAAGGCGTGGGCATTTATGGCATCTAAAACCAATCCATTCACGTTTCTGCAGCAAGTGCGCGCTGAGACGGCCAAAGTCGTTTGGCCTTCCCGGCGCGAAACTGTGATTTCGACCCTCATGGTTATCGTGATGGTCGTGATCGCGGCGTTTTTCTTTTTTGCTGCGGACCAGTTGATGAGCTTGTTGATGAATTTCATCCTCAATCTCGGCGCCTGATCGGGAAGGGGAAGCAGATGGCTATGCGTTGGTATATCGTTCATGCTTATTCCAACTTCGAAAAGAAGGTGGCAGAGGCGATCGAGGAGAAGGCCCGCCAGAAGGGTCTCGACCAGTATTTCGACCGCATTCTCGTACCGACCGAAAAGGTCGTCGAGGTGCGTCGCGGCCGCAAGGTCGATTCTGAGCGCAAGTTCTTTCCCGGCTATGTGCTGGTAAGGGCCGAGCTCAATGATGAGGTGTTTCACCTTATCAAGAATACGCCCCGCGTGACGGGCTTCCTCGGCAGCGACCAGAAGCCGGTTCCGATTCCCGATTCCGAGGCCGAGCATATTCTCGGCCAGGTACAGGAAGGCGTCGAGCGCCCGAAGGCGACCGTGCTTTTCGAGATCGGCGAGCAGGTTCGGGTTTCCGATGGTCCGTTCGCGTCGTTCAACGGCGTCGTGCAGGATGTCGATGAGGAGCGCGCCCGCCTGAAGGTCGAGGTTTCGATCTTCGGCCGCGCCACCCCGGTCGAGCTGGAATACGCTCAGGTCGAGAAAGTTTGAAGTTTTGCCCCTTCGGGGGCATTGCGCGTGGAAGAACGGGGCGCTTAGCCGGCGCCCGGAGGTTCGCACCACGCAACCGCAGCCGCCGGCATAGGCCGGCAGTCGGGCCGGGGTTCCGGTCCACAACGTGAAAGGCAGAGTAATGGCTAAGAAAGTTGCAGGCCAGCTCAAGCTGCAGGTCCCGGCAGGTTCGGCAAATCCGTCCCCGCCGATCGGTCCCGCGCTTGGTCAGCGTGGCATCAATATCATGGAATTCTGCAAGGCGTTCAACGCCGCCTCGCAGGAAATGGAAAAGGGTATGCCGATCCCGGTCATCATCACCTATTTCCAGGACAAGTCCTTCACCTTCGTGATGAAGCAGCCGCCGGTTTCCTACTTCCTGAAGCGGGAAGCAAAGCTGAAGTCCGGTTCGAAGACTCCGGGCCGCGCATCGGCCGGCAAGATCACCTCTGAACAGGTCCGCAAGATCGCGGAAGCCAAGATGAGCGATCTGAACGCCGCCGATATCGAAGGCGCAATGCGCATGGTCGAGGGCTCCGCCCGCGCCATGGGCCTGGAAGTGACGGGTTGATTGCCATGACCAAGATTGCAAAGCGTATTCAGAAGACCCGCGAAGGCGTCGACGTCAACAAGCTCTACGCCCTGTCCGAAGCGGTGCAGATGGTCAAGGAACGCGCCACCGCGAAGTTCGACGAAACCATCGAGATCGCGATGAACCTCGGCGTCGATCCGCGCCACGCCGACCAGATGGTCCGCGGCGTCGTCAATCTGCCGAACGGCACGGGCCGTAGCGTTCGCGTTGCCGTTTTCGCCCGCGGCGCCAAGGCCGATGAAGCCAAGGAAGCCGGCGCCGACGTCGTTGGCGCGGAAGACCTGGTCGAAGCCGTCCAGGGCGGCAACATCGATTTCGATCGTTGCATCGCCACGCCGGACATGATGCCGCTCGTCGGCCGTCTCGGCAAGGTGCTCGGCCCGCGCGGCATGATGCCGAACCCGAAGGTTGGCACCGTCACGATGGACGTCAAGGCGGCTGTCGAAGCTTCCAAGGGCGGCGCTGTCGAGTTCCGCGTCGAGAAGGCCGGCATCGTTCACGCCGGCGTCGGCAAGGCCTCGTTCGACGCCAAGGCGCTCGAAGAAAACATTCGCGCCTTCGCCGATGCCGTCGTCAAGGCAAAGCCGGCTGGCGCCAAGGGCAACTACGTCAAGCGCCTGGCGCTGTCGTCGACCATGGGCCCCGGCGTCAAGATCGACTTCTCGTCGGTCAACGCCTGAGCGCGTAATACAGAATTTCCGGAGGTGATCTTCCGGTGACAAGTTTCCGGGCTCCAGGGCCCGGAAAAACCCGGGATAAAACCCGGTTTCCTGTCCGAGATTGCAGGTGGGCAACCTTAATTCATGCCTGCATGAGACGGGTGAGACCAATTTTTCCGTTGGCGACGCAAGTCACCTTTGGCGGTTTAACTGGTTCGAACCTGGTTGTGCCTAGGCGCTTGAGAAATCGCGCGCCGATGGGGGCAGGATCCTCGAGCGTCGCTTGGGATCTTGGATATAAACAAGAAGCCCCTTGCGGCAAAGGCAAACCGACAGGTCCGAAAATGGTCCTGTCAACTGGAGATAGGCAGTGGAAAGAGCGGAAAAACGCGAATTCGTCACGGAACTGAACGAAGTCTTCAAGGCTTCCGGTTCGGTTGTCGTGGCCCACTATGCCGGTGTCACCGTTGCGCAGATGAACGATTTTCGTTCGAAGATGCGTGAAGCGGGCGGCACTGTCAGAGTCGCGAAGAACCGCCTGGCCAAAATTGCCCTTCAGGGTACGGAGTCCGAGGGAATGTCCGACCTTTTCAAAGGTCAGACGCTCATCGCATTTTGCGATGACCCGGTGACGGCTCCGAAGGTCTGCATGGACTTCGCCAAGACCAACGACAAGCTCGTTGTCATCGGCGGCGCCATGGGGGCAACCGTGCTCGACGCGGAAGGTGTGAAGTCGCTTGCGACGATGCCTTCGCTGGACGAGCTGCGTGCGAAGCTGGTTGGTATGATCCAGACCCCGGCTACCCGCATCGCGACGATTGCTTCGGCACCCGCAAGCCAGCTTGCGCGCGTGCTCAACGCCTACGCCACGAAGGACGAAGCCGCCTGATGCGGTTTTTCGCTGTTTACAAAATTTCGAACCAGTTCGAACCAACACTGAAGGAATATGAACATGGCTGATCTCGCCAAAATCGTAGAAGAACTCTCTGAGCTGACGGTTCTCGAAGCCGCTGAGCTTTCCAAGATGCTCGAAGAAAAGTGGGGCGTTTCCGCCGCTGCACCGGTGGCCGTTGCTGCTGCCGGCGGCGCTGCCGGTGGCGATGCCGCCGCCGCTGAAGAAAAGACCGAATTTGATGTCATCCTGGCGGAAGCCGGCGGCAACAAGATCGGCGTCATCAAGGAAGTCCGCGCCATCACCGGTCTCGGCCTCAAGGAAGCCAAGGACCTCGTCGAAGGCGCTCCGAAGCCGGTCAAGGAAGCCGTTTCCAAGGCCGAAGCCGAAGAGCTCAAGGGCAAGCTGGAAGCAGCTGGCGCCAAGGTCGAGCTCAAGTAAGCTTTGCTTTTTGTTGCACGGGCGGCATCGCCCGCCCGTGCAATGACAAATGATGCGAAACCATTACCCAAAGTCCCATTTCGGGCCTTTGGGTAATGGGTTCTCAAGAAGACCCTTAAATGACGACGGAGCCAATTGGCCATCGGTGACCGTCTGTTGCAGGCCCGGATGCAGATTGAAGGAGCTACCTGAATGGCTCAGACCCTTTCCTTTAACGGTCGCAGGCGCGTACGCAAGTTTTTCGGAAAGATCCCGGAAGTCGCGGAGATGCCGAACCTTATCGAGGTTCAGAAGGCCTCCTATGACCAGTTCCTCATGGTTGACGAGCCCAAGGGCGGACGTCCCGACGAGGGGCTGCAGGCGGTTTTCAAATCCGTCTTCCCGATGACCGATTTCTCCGGAGCTTCGATGCTCGAATTCGTGTCTTACGAGTTCGAACAGCCGAAGTTCGACGTCGAGGAATGCCGCCAGCGCGACCTGACCTATGCCGCGCCGCTGAAGGTGAAGCTGCGTCTTATCGTGTTCGATATCGACGAGGACACGGGCGCAAAGTCGATCAAGGACATCAAGGAGCAGTCGGTCTATATGGGCGACATGCCGCTGATGACCAACAACGCGACCTTCATCGTCAACGGCACCGAGCGTGTCATCGTTTCGCAGATGCACCGTTCGCCGGGCGTTTTCTTCGACCACGACAAGGGCAAGAGCCATTCGTCGGGCAAGCTGCTGTTTGCCGCCCGCGTGATCCCCTATCGCGGTTCCTGGCTCGATATCGAATTCGACGCCAAGGACATCGTCCACGCCCGTATCGACCGCCGCCGCAAGATTCCTGCGACGTCGCTCTTGATGGCGCTTGGCATGGATACCGAGGAAATCCTCGAGACCTTCTATGAGAAGGCCACCTATGAGCGTGACGGCGACGGCTGGAAAGTGCCGTTCGCGCCCGAGCGTCTGCGCGGCCAGAAGGCCGTCTCCGACCTTATCGACGCCGATAGCGGCGAAGTCGTGGTCGAAGCCGGCAAGAAGCTGACGCCCCGCATGCTGAAGAAGCTGTCGGAAGGCGGCCTCAAGGCGCTCAAGGTCACCGATGAAGAGCTTTACGGCACTTTCCTTGCCGAAGATCTCGTCAACATGGAAACCGGCGAAATCTATCTCGAGGCCGGCGAAGAGCTGGATGAGAAGAACCTGGCCGGCATCATCGATCAGGGCATCGACGAGATCGCGATCCTCAACATCGACCACGTCAATGTCGGCGCGTATATCCGCAACACGCTGGTTGCCGACAAGAACGAGAACCGTCAGGACGCGCTGTTCGATATCTATCGCGTGATGCGTCCGGGCGAGCCGCCGACGATGGAATCGGCCGAAGCGATGTTCAATTCGCTGTTCTTCGATGCCGAGCGCTATGACCTGTCGGCCGTTGGCCGCGTCAAGATGAACATGCGTCTCGATCTCGATGCGCCGGACACGATGCGCGTGCTGCGCAAGGAAGACATTCTGGCCGTCGTCAAGACGCTGGTGGACCTGCGCGACGGCAAGGGCGAGATCGACGACATCGACAATCTCGGCAACCGTCGCGTCCGTTCTGTTGGTGAGCTGATGGAGAACCAGTATCGTCTGGGTCTTCTGCGCATGGAGCGCGCGATCAAGGAACGTATGTCCTCGATCGAGATCGACACCGTGATGCCGCAGGACCTGATCAACGCCAAGCCGGCGGCTGCCGCCGTGCGCGAGTTCTTCGGCTCCTCGCAGCTGTCGCAGTTCATGGACCAGATCAACCCGCTGTCGGAAATCACCCACAAGCGTCGTCTTTCGGCGCTGGGTCCGGGCGGTCTGACGCGTGAACGCGCGGGCTTCGAAGTCCGCGACGTGCATCCGACCCATTACGGCCGTATCTGCCCGATCGAGACGCCGGAAGGCCCGAACATCGGTCTTATCAACTCGCTCGCGACCTTCGCCCGCGTCAACAAGTACGGCTTCATCGAAAGCCCGTACCGCAAGATTTCCGAGGACGGCAAGCTCACCGACGAGGTGATCTATCTGTCGGCCATGGAAGAGGCGAAGTATTATATCGCCCAGGCCAACTCGGTGATGAATGATGACGGCAGCTTCGTTGAAGAATTCGTCGTCTGCCGTCACGCCGGCGAAGTCATGCTGGCCCCGCGCGAAAACATCAACCTGATGGACGTTTCGCCTAAGCAGCTCGTCTCCGTTGCCGCCGCTCTTATTCCGTTCCTGGAAAACGACGACGCCAACCGCGCGCTGATGGGCTCGAACATGCAGCGTCAGGCCGTGCCGCTTCTCAGAGCCGAGGCGCCGTTCGTCGGCACCGGCATGGAGCCGATCGTTGCCCGTGACTCGGGCGCTGCGATCGCCGCCAAGCGCGGCGGTATCGTCGATCAGGTGGATGCGACCCGTATCGTTATCCGCGCCACGGAAGACCTTGATGCGTCGAAGTCGGGCGTTGATATCTACCGGCTGATGAAGTTCCAGCGTTCGAACCAGAACACCTGCGTCAACCAGCGTCCGCTGGTCCGCGTCGGCGACGTTCTGAACAAGGGCGACATCATCGCTGACGGTCCGTCGACGGACCTTGGCGACCTGGCGCTCGGCCGCAACGCGCTCGTCGCGTTCATGCCCTGGAACGGCTATAACTACGAGGACTCGATCCTGCTTTCCGAGCGGATCGTTTCGGATGACGTCTTCACCTCGATCCATCTGGAAGAATTCGAGGTCATGGCCCGCGACACCAAGCTCGGTCCGGAAGAAATCACCCGCGACATTCCGAACGTTTCGGAAGAAGCGCTGAAGAACCTCGATGAGGCCGGCATCGTCTATATCGGCGCCGAAGTGCATCCGGGCGACATTCTCGTCGGCAAGATTACGCCGAAGGGCGAAAGCCCGATGACGCCGGAAGAAAAGCTTCTGCGCGCCATCTTCGGCGAAAAGGCTTCGGACGTTCGCGACACCTCGATGCGCATGCCGCCCGGCACTTTCGGTACCGTGGTTGAAGTCCGCGTCTTCAACCGTCACGGCGTCGAGAAGGACGAGCGCGCCATGGCGATCGAGCGTGAGGAAATCGAACGCCTCGCCAAGGACCGTGACGACGAGCAGGCCATTCTGGACCGCAACGTCTATGCGCGTCTTGCCGACATGCTGCGCGACCAGACCTCGATTGCAGGCCCGAAGGGCTTCAAGAAGGGCGCCGTGCTGACCGATGAGGTCATCAACGCCTATCCGCGTTCGCAGTGGTGGATGTTCGCCGTCGAGGACGAGAACCTTCAGGGCGAACTGGAAGCGCTCCGCGGCCAGTACGACGAATCCAAGAACCGCCTTGAACAGCGCTTCATGGACAAGGTCGAAAAGGTCCAGCGCGGCGACGAAATGCCTCCGGGCGTGATGAAGATGGTCAAGGTCTTCGTGGCTGTTAAGCGCAAGATCCAGCCCGGCGACAAGATGGCAGGCCGCCACGGCAACAAGGGTGTGGTCTCCCGCATCCTGCCCGCCGAAGACATGCCGTTCCTGGAAGACGGAACCCATGTCGATGTCGTGCTGAACCCGCTTGGCGTTCCGAGCCGCATGAATGTCGGCCAGATTCTGGAAACGCATCTGGCCTGGGGTTGTGCCGGCATGGGCAAGCGCATCGGCGAGATGCTGGAAGCCTACAAGGAGACCAACGACATTGCGCCGCTGAAGGAAACGCTGACCGAGGTCTACGCTTCCGAAGCCCGCAACGAGGTCGAGTATTTCGACGACGACGGTCTCGTGCGTCTGGCGGAAGAAGCCAAGCGCGGCGTCTCGATCGCAACGCCGGTCTTCGACGGTGCGCATGAAGGCGACGTGTCCGAGATGCTGTCGCGCGCGGGCTTCGACCCGTCCGGCCAGTCGGTGCTTTACGACGGCCGTACCGGCGAGCAGTTCGACCGCAAGGTTACGGTCGGCTACATGTACATGATCAAGCTCAACCATCTGGTTGACGACAAGATCCATGCACGCTCGATCGGTCCGTACTCGCTCGTGACCCAGCAGCCGCTGGGCGGCAAGGCGCAGTTCGGCGGCCAGCGCTTCGGCGAAATGGAGGTCTGGGCGCTCGAAGCCTACGGCGCCGCCTACACGCTGCAGGAAATGCTGACCGTGAAGTCGGATGACGTTGCCGGTCGTACCAAGGTCTATGAAGCCATCGTCCGCGGCGATGATACGTTTGAAGCCGGTATTCCGGAGAGCTTCAACGTTCTCGTCAAGGAAATGCGCTCGCTCGGACTTTCGGTCGAACTGGAGAACTCCGCCGAGGAGCCACAGCCCGACGTCGAGCTTCCGGACGCCGCGGAATAAGGATGAGAGCCGACGCGCCCCCTTTGAAAGGGCGGGCGCGTCGCCGGCGCTCGATGCTTATAAAGTAAGCTTCAAGTGTCAGTTTCGCCGCATTTCGCGGCCACAACCGTTTTAAAGGCAGGTCATCCGGTATCGGGGTTTTGACCGGATCGACTGCCAGCAAGGGCGATGCCGCCCAGTCAAGGAGACAGGCATGAACCAAGAGGTCATGAATCTTTTCAATCCGCAGGCGCCGGCGCAGGTCTTCGATTCGATCCGGATCTCGATCGCCAGCCCGGAGAAGATCCTTTCCTGGTCTTATGGCGAAATCAAGAAGCCGGAAACGATCAACTACCGTACCTTCAAGCCCGAGCGCGACGGTCTGTTCTGCTCGCGCATCTTTGGCCCGATGAAGGACTACGAGTGCCTGTGCGGTAAGTACAAGCGCATGAAATACAAGGGCATTATCTGCGAAAAGTGCGGCGTCGAAGTCACGCTGTCGCGCGTTCGCCGTGAGCGCATGGGCCATATCGAGCTCGCCGCGCCCGTTGCCCATATCTGGTTCCTGAAGTCGCTCCCGAGCCGCATTTCGACGCTGCTCGACATGACGCTGAAGGATGTCGAGCGCGTTCTCTATTTCGAGAACTACATCGTCACCGAACCGGGCCTGACCGACCTGAAGGAGAACCAGCTCCTTTCGGAAGAAGAATACATGATGGCCGTCGACGAGTTCGGCGAGGACCAGTTCTCGGCCAATATCGGCGCCGAGGCAATCTATGAGATGCTTGCCAGCATGGATCTCGACAAGATCGCAGGCGATCTGCGCGCAGAGCTTGCCGACACCACGTCGGATCTGAAGCAGAAGAAGCTGATGAAGCGCCTGAAGATCGTCGAGAACTTCCTGGAATCGGGCAACCGTCCGGAATGGATGATCATGAAGATCGTTCCGGTGATCCCGCCGGATCTGCGTCCGCTCGTGCCGCTCGATGGCGGCCGTTTCGCGACGTCCGACCTCAACGATCTCTATCGTCGCGTCATCAACCGTAACAACCGTCTGAAGCGGCTTATCGAGCTGCGCGCACCGGGCATCATCATCCGCAACGAGAAGCGTATGCTGCAGGAATCGGTTGATGCGCTGTTCGACAACGGCCGTCGCGGCCGCGTTATCACCGGCGCCAACAAGCGTCCGCTGAAGTCGCTCTCCGACATGCTGAAGGGCAAGCAGGGCCGGTTCCGTCAGAACCTGCTCGGCAAGCGCGTCGACTATTCCGGCCGTTCGGTCATCGTGACCGGTCCGGAGCTGAAGCTGCACCAGTGCGGCCTGCCGAAGAAAATGGCGCTCGAACTGTTCAAGCCGTTCATCTACGCCCGTCTTGATGCCAAGGGTTACTCCTCGACCGTCAAACAGGCGAAGAAGCTTGTCGAGAAGGAGCGTCCGGAAGTCTGGGATATCCTCGACGAGGTTATCCGCGAGCATCCGGTGCTGCTGAACCGCGCGCCGACGCTGCACCGTCTCGGCATTCAGGCGTTCGAGCCGATCCTGGTCGAAGGCAAGGCGATCCAGCTTCATCCGCTGGTCTGCACCGCCTTCAACGCCGACTTCGACGGCGACCAGATGGCCGTTCACATTCCGCTGTCGCTTGAAGCGCAGCTGGAAGCGCGCGTCTTGATGATGTCGACCAACAACATTCTGCACCCGGCCAATGGTCTGCCGATCATCGTGCCGTCGCAGGACATGGTTCTCGGCCTCTACTACCTCTCGATCATGAACGAGAAGGAGCCGGGCGAGGGCATGGTGTTTGCCGATATGGGCGAACTGCATCATGCGCTGGAAAACAAGGTCGTCACCCTGCACGCCAAGATCAAGGGCCGGTTCAAGACCGTGGACGAGGACGGCAATGTCGTCTCCAAGATCCACGACACCACGCCGGGCCGGATGATCATCGGCGAGCTTCTGCCGAAGAACGCCAACGTGCCGTTCGACACCTGCAACCAGGAAATGACCAAGAAGAACATCTCCAAGATGATCGACACGGTCTACCGCCATTGCGGCCAGAAGGACACGGTGATCTTCTGCGACCGGATCATGCAGCTCGGCTTCAGCCACGCCTGCAAGGCCGGCATTTCGTTCGGCAAGGACGACATGGTCATTCCGGACGCCAAGCACACCATCGTCGCCGAGACCGAGGCGCTCGTGAAGGAATACGAGCAGCAGTACAATGACGGCCTGATCACTCAGGGCGAAAAGTACAACAAGGTCGTCGACGCCTGGGGCAAGGCCACCGAGAAGGTTACCGAAGAGATGATGGCCCGCATTCGCGCGGTCGAATTCGATCCGGAAACCGGCCGCCAGAAGCAGATGAACTCGATCTACATGATGAGCCATTCCGGCGCGCGTGGTTCGGTGAACCAGATGCGTCAGCTGGGCGGCATGCGTGGTCTTATGGCGAAGCCCTCGGGCGAAATCATCGAGACGCCGATCATCTCGAACTTCAAGGAAGGCCTGACCGTGAACGAGTACTTCAACTCGTCGCACGGCGCCCGTAAGGGTCTGGCCGATACCGCCTTGAAGACGGCGAACTCGGGTTACCTGACCCGTCGTCTGGTTGACGTTGCGCAGGATTGCATCGTCAACACGGCGGATTGCGGCACCGACAAGGGCCTGACCATGACCGCCATCGTCGATGCCGGTCAGGTGGTGGCCTCCATCGGCCAGCGCGTTCTCGGCCGTGCCGCCCTCGTGGACATCGAGGACCCGACCACCGGCGAACTGATCGTCGAGGCCGGCCGTCAGATCAACGAGGCGGATGTGGCGCGGATCGAAGCATCCGGCATCCAGTCGGTGCAGATCCGTTCGGCGCTGACCTGCGAAGTCCAGACGGGCGTCTGCCAGGTCTGCTACGGTCGCGACCTTGCACGCGGTACGCCGGTCAATCTCGGCGAGGCTGTCGGCGTTATCGCCGCGCAGTCGATCGGCGAGCCTGGCACCCAGCTCACCATGCGTACCTTCCACCTTGGCGGTACGGCAACGGTGGTCGACCAGTCGTTCCTAGAATCTTCCTATGAGGGTACGGTGCGCATCAAGAACCGCAATGTTCTGCGCAATTCCGACGGCGTTCTGGTGGCGATGGGCCGCAACATGGCGATCCAGATCCTCGACCAGCGCGATCAGGAGCGGTCTTCGCAGAAGGTCGCCTATGGTTCGAAGTTGTTCGTGGACGACGGCGACACGGTCAAGCGCGGCCAGCGTCTTGCCGAGTGGGACCCCTATACCCGCCCGATGATGACGGAAGTCGAAGGCAAGGTCGATTTCGAAGACCTGGTCGAAGGTCTTTCGGTTACCGAAACGACGGACGAGGCCACCGGCTTCACCAAGCGTTCGGTCATCGACTGGCGCTCGACCCCGCGCGGTGCGGACCTGAAGCCGGCCATCGTCATTCGCGGCGAGGACGGCGAAGTGCTGAAGCTGCCGCGCGGCGGCGAAGCCCGCCTGCCGCTGTCGGTCGACGCGATCCTCTCGGTCGAGCCCGGCCAGAAGGTCAGCCAGGGTGACGTGCTTGCGCGTTCGCCGCTGGAAAGCGCCAAGACCAAGGACATTACCGGTGGTCTGCCGCGCGTGGCCGAACTATTCGAGGCCCGCCGTCCGAAGGACCATGCCGTGATCGCAGAGATCGACGGTACGATCCGCTTCGGCCGCGACTACAAGAACAAGCGCCGCATCCAGATCGAGCCTGCGGAAGACGGTGTCGAGCCGGTGGAATACCTCATTCCGAAGTCGAAGCCGTTCCATCTGCAGGATGGCGACTACATCGAGAAGGGCGACTACATCCTCGACGGCAACCCCGCTCCGCACGACATCCTTGCGATCAAGGGCGTCGAGGCGCTGGCTTCCTACCTCGTCAACGAGATCCAGGAAGTCTATCGTCTGCAGGGCGTTGTGATCAACGACAAGCACATCGAGGTGATTGTTCGCCAGATGCTGCAGAAGATCGAGATCACGTCTTCGGGCGACAGCGGCTATATCTCCGGCGATATTGTCGAGGCGATTGCCTTCGACAATCTCAACGAGGAACTGGTCGCGCAGGGCAAGAAGCCTGCGGAAGGCGAACCGGTGCTGCTCGGCATCACCAAGGCCTCGCTGCAGACGCCGTCCTTCTTCTCGGCGGCTTCCTTCCAGGAAACCACCAAGGTGCTGACCGAAGCGGCGATTGCCGGCAAGGTCGATACCCTGCAGGGCCTGAAGGAAAACATCATCGTCGGCCGTCTGATCCCGGCCGGTACCGGTCGCGCCATGTCGCAGGTCCGTCGCATCGCGACCACCCGCGACGAGCTCATCATCGATGCCCGCCGCAAGGCCTCCGGCGCCGACGAGGCGACCCCGATGCTGTCCGCGATGAACCCGGAAAGCGAGCCGCAGCCGGGCGAATAAGCCTCTGCGTTGAAGCTGTCTGATCTGAAAGCCGCCGGTCTCGTGCCGGCGGCTTTTCTGTTATGCAGCTTACTGTCGCCAGACAGGCTTGCGAGGTGTTGCCAACGCGCATAACCTGCTTCTCGAACGTAGCGGGGACCACTTTCATGGCCGATCTTTACGGTATTCTCTCCATCGCGCTGGCATTCTTTATCGTCGCCGTCTCGCCAGGTCCGGCCAACATCGCCGTCGCGACGATTGCGATGCGGTTCGGAAGAGCCGCGGGGCTTGTTTTCGGCGCCGGTCTTGCTGCGGGGCTTTCATTCTGGGGCGTTGTCGCTGCGACGGGCATGGGGGCGGTGCTTCAGGGATCTGTCTATTTCCTGAGCGCGCTTAAAGTGTTCGGCGGGGCCTATTTGCTCTACCTCGCCTTCCAGTCCGCGCGCGCCGCGGCAAAGTCTGGAATTGAGCCTGGCGGGAAAACAGCTGCGGACGGACGTTGGTTTCGCCGCGGTCTCGTCCTCAACCTCTCGAATCCCAAGGCCGTGCTGGCGTGGATGGCGGCGCTTTCCATCGGCGCGGACTCCGGCGGACAGCCGATGATTGTCGCCACGGGGTTTTGCATGATCCTCGGGCTCGTCAACTATATGCTTTATGCTCTGGTGTTTTCGCTGCCCGGTGCGATGGCGGGATATCAGCGTTTCAGGCGCGTCGTTGAAGGCGCGGTGGCCGGTCTGTTCGCCATGGCCGGTTTCGGTCTGATGCGTTCGGCCTTCAGCCGGTAGGATGCAGTCTGGTTCTGGCCTGCTGGCGCGATCTCCGCTTCCGTTGTGCGCGGTGCGGCTGGACCATTTTGGGGTCTAGCTGAAATATCGTTAGCCAAAACAATGGCGGACGCACACAGTGTAGTGGTTGCGGAGTAAGGGGCGATCGGGGATTTCGTGTCTTCGCTTCGCATAGAAGAATGGAACGCTTTGCGCGTTCTGATAACAAAGCCAGGACGGGTCGCCAGGTTCACGTCATGGATGGTTGTCGCAGTTCGACCCGCGACAACCCCATCATTGAAGTCCGCCGAGGGGCTCCGACGCCGGCGAGATAACCCGGATGCTGTCCGCGTTGAACCCGGAAAGCGGGCCTCGGCCGGGCGCATAGACGCCGGCTTCGGACTTCCGCCGACCGTTTTCAAACTTTTGTGTAAGAGACTACCGACTTTCGGCGGTCTTTAACATTTATTGCTAAAATGCTAGCGATAGCATTCGCTGGTTACGCGGTCTTGTCGTCGGCGTCGGTCTGGGAGGGATTGACGGACGATTTGCGCCAGAGAAGGGCAGCCCTGGCGGGTCCCCTGATTTGCGCGGCGGCGGAAAGGAAGCGCTATGGAGGCGGGTAGGCGGAGCATCTGGATCATCTGTCTTGTCTGGGTCTTTCTGGGCGGGATATGTGCGCTAGTGATCGCCGAGTTCATCCGCAACCATAACGCCGACGAGTATGTCGACTATTATGGCTCCGATGTCTTTCAAAACGCGGTCTCCGTCGCCGAAACGAGCCTGACGGTATTGCGCACCCTCGACCGATCTGACAACGCGCCCTGTTCCGCAGAGGATCTGGATGCGATGCGCGGCGTCGTGTTCGCCGCTCCTTATCTTGCCGATGTCGGCCGCTTGCGGGAAGGGTATCTGATATGCACCGGCATATGGGGCGAACTGGAGACGCCGGTGAAGATGCCGCCGCGTTCACAGGTGGTCGGCGTCAACGCGGCCATTCTCTGGAAGGGCACCAGAGGCATCGCGCCGGCTGGTCTTGCGGCCGACATGTCCTCTTTCGGCAACAGCGTCGTAATGACGGAACCCTCCGCCTTCGCGCGCTACGAAGACCCTGCCGAACGGCTCGCCGCCCTGGTGCTGACCAGCGATGCCAGCTACGTCTATCAATCCTTCGGCGATACCGAAGGGTTGGCGCCTTTGCTCGGAAGCAACAGTGATTGGTATCGCATTGCGCAGCGAAGGGTCTATTCGCGCTGCAATGACAAGACCGATGTCTGCGTCGTTGCCACCTATGATGCGCCCGCCCTTTTGAAAACGGCACCGCTTGATTTCATGCTAGTTCTGGCCGGCGGCGTTTCGGCCGGCGCCTTCTTCGGGCTCTGGCACGCGCATCTCTATCGTGAAAGCCGGTCCTGGCGTCAGAAGCTGGATCGGGCGCTCAATGATGACCGGCTCACCGTGCATTATCAGCCGATCGTCAGGCTTTCCGACAACAGGATATGCGGGGCGGAGGCGCTTGCGCGGCTGGTGGATTTCGACGGGACGCTGATTCCGCCCGACCAGTTCATCCCCGCGGCGGAAACCTGCGGGTTGATAGGACGAATCACCCGCAGCGTCGTCAAACGGGCATTCACCGACATGGCGGCGCATTTTGCGGCCGATCCGGATTTCTATGTCAGCATCAATGTCGCCTCCGAGGACATACTGAGCCTGGAGTTTCTGGATTTTCTCGAGACCGAAACCCGGTCCCACGGGCTTTCTGCCGGTCAGGTCGCGCTGGAGCTGACGGAGCGCTCGACGGCGAGCCAGGACAGCCTGACCCAGGCGATGGCGGCCTTCAGCAGGCGCGGCTATCACATCCTCATCGACGATTTCGGCACGGGCTATTCGAACCTTGCCTATATCGCGCGCATGCCGATCGCCGGCGTCAAGATCGACCGGATGTTCACCCAGGCGCTCGACCAACAGGCGATCGGCGCCGTGATCGTCAGCAAGGTCTGTGAACTTGCCGCAGCGCTCGAGGTAACCCTGATCTGCGAGGGCGTGGAGACCAAAGGCCAGGCCGACCATCTCGTCGCCATCTATCCCGACATCTGCATCCAGGGTTTCCTGATCGGCCGACCAATGCCCGCGCGGCAGTTTTCACGCGCCTTTCCGGCCGACCATCATGCATGGACGCCAGTGCAGAGCGAGAGCGCCGGCTGAGCGGCCTTTTCGCGGTGTTTTACGCGCGACTATCACTTGAAGCGCGTCAACGCGCCAGTTTCAGAAGCCGCCATCGCCGTTGAGCTTCACGATCGCCACCTCGCCCTCCAGTGCCGTCTGATAGGCCGAAGCGTGGGGCTCCTCGTCGGGGATTTCGGAGATCATGCCGATCTGGTCGAGATCGGCCTCCGAATAGCCCTCGTTTGCCAGCGCGTTCAGCGTGTTGCGCACGGCGGTGTCCTCGTCCGGAGCGGCGATCAGGACATGGACCTCGGTGTCGCCGTTCCACTCGTGATAGACCTTGCCGGTGATGATGAAGACCATGCGCTCGCCGTCGTTTGTGTAGCCGGGTATGGCAATCATGTCGGGCCTTTCTGTGATATCGCCGCCCTGATCCGCATCAGCATTTGCCGGGATAGGAGGCGCTTTCCGGTGTGGCGCGGAGCCTGTTTTACCGCATGATATCGCGATCCGGCCCCTAAATGCGACCATAGATTTTTAATCTGGTTGCTTTTGATGATTTAATATACCTTAGGTTGCATTACCCCCTTTTGCGAGGATGGAGCGCTATGTACCGTATCATCGATACGCCGTGGAACACGACGGCCTATATTCCCCAACTGAAAAGCGGCGGCGTCGAGACCGTCATCCGCTATTACAATCTCGAGGACTCATCGTCGCTACCGCAGAAGCAGTTTCAGCCGGCCGAGGCCAATGCGCTTGCCGCGGCCGGCCTTACGATGGCGGTGGTGTTCGAACAGACCGGCGGCGCGGACGGAAAGATCGGCGATCTCGACCCGTCGAACGGAAGCCGCGATGCGACGCAGGCGCTGAAGCTTGCGGCCGCGATCGGACAGCCGCATGGCTCCGCGATCTATTTCTCCGTCGACTATGACTACGATGCGAGCGCCGATCTCCAGACCATTGAATCCTATTTCGCCGCCGTGTCCAAGGCGCTGAAGGGTGCATACAGGCTCGGGGTCTATGGCTCTGGAACCGTTGCCTCCGCCGTGGTGGGCGCGGGCCACGCGGACCTGATCTGGCTTGCGGGCTCGACCGGCTGGTCCGGCACTGAGCAGATGCTTGCGACCGACAAATGGGCGCTGTTCCAGAGCGAGATGGATATCACGACGCCACTCCCTCACGACGGCAACACCGCCTCGTCGGCCTTTCCGAATTTCGGCCAGTTTACGCTTGGCAGCGGTCTGATTTCCTGACCCCGGCGAAATCCCCGTTCCATCAGCCACGGCCTTGAAACGGGCGGGAGAAGCGGATATCTAGGGCGCACGGCAATCGAAAGGGATGCGCAGGACGATGATTTCTCACCTCAAGACAGTACAGATTCTGGCTTCGAGGGAGAATTATATCCATGCATGCGACCATCACGCTTTCCGGCCTGTCCTACAGCACTGCTGACGGCCACACGCTTTTCAAAGATATTTCCGCGGTTTTCAACGCCGGGCTGACGGGCTTCGTCGGCCGCAACGGCGTTGGCAAGACGACTCTGCTCAAGCTGATCGTCGGCGCGCTGACGCCGTCCTCCGGCAGCGTAGAGGTTGCCGGGCGCATCGCCGTGCTCGACCAGGCGGTTTCGGCCGGCGAGGGCGAGACGCTCGCCACGCTTTTCGGCATTGATGCCATGCTGGCGGCCATCGAAAGTGCGGAGCGCGGCGAGGCCGATGCCGAAACGCTCGCCGCGATCGACTGGACGGCGGAGGAAAGGGCGGTTGCCGCGCTTGCCCGGCTGGACCTCGCCGCGCCGCTCTCTACGCCTCTGGCAAGGCTTTCTGGCGGCGAGATCACCCGCGCCCGGCTGGCGGCGCTGGCTTTCGAAGCGCCGGACTTCATCCTGCTCGACGAACCCACCAACAATCTCGATGTCGCCGGGCGGGAAGCCCTTGTCCGCTTCCTCAGGGACTTTCAAGGCGGCGCGCTGGTGGTGAGCCACGACCGTGCGCTTCTGGAGCACATGGACGCGATCGTCGAACTGACAACGCTCGGCATGACGCGCTATGGCGGCAATTTCAGCTTCTATGAAGCCGAGAAGGAAGCCGAGCGGCTGGCGCTGGAGCATGAGCTGCGTGATGCGCGCAAGGATGTCCGCAAGGTCGCCCGCACCGTGCGCGAGCGTTCCGAACGCAAGGCGCGGCGTGATGCCATGGGTCGCCGGCTGCGCGCACGTCGCGACCAACCGAAAATTGTGCTCGACGGCATGAAGGCGCAGGCGGAAGGTTCGGCCGCGCGCGACAGGGCGCTGTCTGAACGCCAGCAGCAGGAGGCGGCGGTGGAGCTGGCAAGCGCACGCGCGAAGGTCGAGGTCGTCGAGCCATTCACGGTGACCCTTGCCCATTCGGGGCTGGCATCGGGCAGGCGGGTCGCCGCGGCGGACCGTCTTGCCGGCGGCTATCATCCGGAGCAGCCGCTGTTTCGCGACCTCTCCTTCGAGATGATGGGACCCGAACGAGTGGCGATCACGGGCCGCAACGGCGCAGGCAAGTCGACGCTGATCGCCATCTTGACCGGCAGACTCGCCCCGCTCGGCGGCAGCGCCGAAATCCACGTGACCCATGCGCTGTTCGACCAGACGGTGTCGCTGCTTGATCCAGACCAGACCGTCCGCGAAAACTTCCGCCGCCTCAATCCCGATGATGATGAAAATGCCTGCCGGGGGGCGCTCGCACGATTCCGGTTCCGCGCTGATGCCGCCTTGCAGACCATCTCGACGCTCAGCGGTGGCGAGCGGTTGCGGGCAGGGCTTGCCGCCGCGATCGGCGGTACGCGGCCGACCGAGCTGCTGATTCTCGACGAGCCGACCAACCATCTCGACCTTGAGAGCCTCGCCACGCTGGAGGCGGGGCTCAATGCCTATGACGGTGCGATCCTGGTGGTCAGCCACGACGCGATGTTCCTTGAGAGAATCGGAGTCGCGCGCACGATCGACCTTGGGGGGCGGGCGTCATGAGCGGCGAGTCATTTTATTGCGCGGAGCACTCCGCGCATTGCCAAAACTTGCCGCATCGGCGGGAAGGGCTCGCAAACCACCGCCCCTCAAGGGTTTTGGTAAAGAAATTCCGGGCTGCAGGCTTGACGATGCATGGGTAAACGAGTATGTCCGCGCCAACAGAACCAAAGTGAGGTCTGGCCGTTCGGGAAGCCAAATGTCCCGGAGTTCACCTCAGACTAGGTTCTCATACAGCACGTTGAAGATCAAAATGCTGCACGCATGACGCGGCAAAGCGCCTGTGTCCTCTGCTTTAAGGTCCATCCGCCGGAAAGGCGGCTTGGGCCGTGCTTGTGCGCATATAGCGCTTGATGTGCTTCTTTATCGCCGGAAACGGCATGGAATATGCCCCAGAAGGGCGATGAGACACGAAATCAAGGGATGGTTGAATGCCTACCGTAAACCAATTGATCCGCAAGCCGCGTCAGCCCCAGGTGAAGCGGAATAAGGTTCCGGCACTGGAGCAGAACCCGCAGAAGCGCGGCGTTTGCACCCGCGTCTACACCACGACGCCGAAGAAGCCGAACTCGGCGCTTCGTAAGGTTGCCAAGATCCGCCTGACCAACGGCTTTGAAGTCATTGGCTATATTCCGGGCGAAGGCCACAACCTGCAGGAACACTCCGTCGTGATGATCCGCGGCGGCCGCGTGAAGGACTTGCCGGGTGTTCGCTACCACATCATCCGTGGCGTGCTCGATACCCAGGGCGTCAAGAATCGTAAGCAGCGTCGTTCGAAGTACGGTGCGAAGCGTCCGAAGTAATTCGGTTTTCATTTCTCTGGCGCTGCGCGAGGTTCTCCGCGTTTTAAGCGCCGCAACTGTTGAGAGACAAAGAATATGTCACGACGCCACAGTGCAGAAAAGCGTGAGATCAACCCGGATCCCAAGTTCGGCGATCTGGTGATCACCAAGTTCATGAATGCCGTCATGCTGCACGGCAAGAAGTCGGTCGCCGAATCGATCGTCTACGGCGCGCTCGACGCTGTTGAGGGCAAGCTGAAGCAGAACCCGGTTGAGGTTTTCCATCAGGCGCTCGACAACGTTGCTCCGCATGTCGAGGTTCGTTCGCGCCGCGTTGGTGGTGCAACCTACCAGGTTCCCGTCGACGTCCGTCCCGAGCGCCGCCAAGCGCTTGCCATCCGTTGGTTGATTGCTGCTGCGCGCAAGCGCAACGAAACCACCATGATCGAGCGCCTGTCCGGCGAGCTCATGGATGCTTCGAGCAATCGCGGCTCTGCTGTCAAGAAGCGTGAAGACACGCACAAGATGGCCGATGCCAACCGCGCATTCTCGCATTACCGCTGGTAATTAGAACACCGAGGAAGGCCTGATATCATGGCTCGCGACTATAAAATCGAAGACTACCGCAATTTCGGGATCATGGCGCATATCGACGCTGGCAAGACCACGACGACCGAGCGCATCCTGTTCTACACCGGCAAGTCTCACAAGATCGGCGAAGTCCACGACGGCGCTGCTACCATGGACTGGATGGAGCAGGAGCAGGAGCGCGGCATCACGATCACGTCCGCTGCGACGACCACCTTCTGGGAAGGTCGCGACGGCAAGAAGCGCCGCTTCAACATCATCGACACCCCCGGCCACGTTGACTTCACCATTGAAGTCGAGCGTTCGCTGCGCGTGCTCGACGGCGCCGTTGCACTTCTCGACGCCAATGCCGGCGTTGAGCCGCAGACGGAAACCGTCTGGCGCCAGGCCGATAAGTATCATGTTCCGCGCATGATCTTCTGCAACAAGATGGACAAGATCGGCGCCGACTTCTATCGCTCGGTCTCCATGGTCAAGTCCCGTCTCGGCGCGACCCCGGTTGTCATCCAGCTGCCGATCGGCGCTGAAAACGACTTCGCCGGCGTGATCGACCTGATCGAGATGAAGGCTCTCGTCTGGGACGGCGAGCATCTTGGCGCGCAGTGGGACGTCACCGACATCCCGGCTGACATGAAGGAAAAGGCTGAAGAGTACCGCGAACTGATGATCGAGACGATCGTCGATATCGACGAGGAGGCCATGGAAGCCTACCTCGAAGGCAACATGCCCGATAACGACAAGATCCGCGCACTCATCCGCAAGGGTACGATTAACGTCGACTTCTTCCCGATGCTGTGCGGCTCGGCGTTCAAGAACAAGGGCGTGCAGCCGCTGCTCGACGCCGTTGTCGACTTCCTGCCGTCGCCGGTCGAAATTCCCGCGATCAAGGGCATCGACGTCAAGACCGAAGCCGAAATCTCGCGTAAGGCCGATGACAACGAGCCGCTGTCGATGCTGGCGTTCAAGATCATGAACGACCCCTTCGTCGGCTCGCTGACCTTCTGCCGTGTCTATTCCGGCACGCTCGAAAAGGGTTCGGGCGTTATGAACACGGTCAAGGAAAAGCGCGAGCGCGTCGGCCGCATGCTGCAGATGCACTCGAACTCGCGTTCGGACATCGACGTGGCCTATGCCGGCGACATCGTTGCTCTTGCGGGCCTCAAGGAAACCACCACCGGTGACACGCTCTGCGATCCGCTGAAGCCTGTTATCCTGGAGCGGATGGAGTTCCCCGAGCCGGTTATCCGGATCGCGATCGAGCCGAAGACCAAGGCCGACCAGGAAAAGATGGGTCTTGCCCTCAACCGTCTGGCCGCCGAGGATCCGTCCTTCCGCGTTGCCACCGACGAAGAATCCGGCCAGACCATCATCGCCGGCATGGGCGAGCTTCACCTCGACATTCTCGTCGACCGCATGAAGCGCGAGTTCAAGGTCGAGGCCAATGTCGGCGCGCCGCAGGTGGCCTACCGCGAAACGATCACGCAGGCTCACGAGGAAGACTACACCCACAAGAAGCAGTCGGGTGGTTCGGGTCAGTTCGCCCGCGTCAAGATCATTTTCGAACCCAATCCGGATGGCGAGGATTTCGTATTCGAATCCAAGATCGTCGGCGGTTCCGTTCCGAAGGAATATATTCCTGGCGTTCAGAAGGGTATCGAAAGCGTTCTGTCCTCGGGTCCGCTGGCAGGCTTCCCGATGCTCGGCATCAAGGCCACGCTGGTTGACGGCGCCTACCACGATGTTGACTCGTCGGTTCTCGCCTTCGAAATCGCATCGCGCGCCTGCTTCCGTGAAGCCGCCCGCAAGGCCGGCGCACAGCTTCTCGAGCCGATCATGAAGGTCGAGGTCGTGACGCCTGAAGATTACGTCGGCGATGTCATCGGCGACCTGAACTCCCGTCGCGGTCAGATCCAGGGTCAGGAACCGCGCGGCAACGCGACGGTGATCGAAGCCCAGGTTCCGCTCGCCAACATGTTCAAATATGTCGACACGCTGCGCTCGATGTCGCAGGGCCGCGCCCAGTATTCGATGGTCTTCGACCACAATGCGCCGGTGCCTTCGAACGTCGCACAGGAAATTCAGGCGAAATACTCCGGTCAGAAGTGACCGGGGTAGGGCCGCAAAAATAACGAGATTAACCCCTCGCGGGTTTGACAGGAATAGGAGCCTAAAATGGCAAAAGCAAAGTTTGAGCGGAGCAAGCCGCACGTAAACATCGGCACGATCG
>NZ_JBAKFR010000031.1:0-48107 GCF_053484295.1 Martelella sp. AMO21009 | reverse complement strand
GGCCTCCGTCGTCTATCCATCCGCCAGCGGAAACGCGCCGGTCGAGGCGCTCCGGCAGATCGATCTCTCGCTCGACGAGGGCGATTTCGTCGTGGCGCTCGGCGCTTCCGGCTGCGGAAAATCGACGCTCCTCAATCTCATTGCGGGCTTTCTGTTGCCGACCAGCGGCGAGATCCTGCTCGACGGCCACAAGGTCGAGGGCCCCGGCGCCGACCGCTCGGTGGTGTTTCAAAAACACGCGCTGATGCCCTGGCTGACGGTGCGCGAAAACGTCGCCTTCGGGCTGAAGCTGCAGGGCCGCCCCAAGGCCGAGCGCGATGAGATCGCCGAGAAGTTCATCGCGCTTCTCGGCCTGACGGGTTTCGAGGATTCGCCGATCTATGCGCTTTCGGGCGGCATGCAGCAGCGCATCGGCATTGCCCGGGCGCTGACCTGCGACCCGCGCGTGCTGCTGATGGACGAGCCGCTGGGCGCGCTCGATGCCCTCACCCGCGAAAAGGCCCAGGAACTCATTCTGAAAATCTGGGACAACACCAGGAAGACTGTGTTCTTCATTACCCACAGCGTCGAGGAAGCGCTCTTCATGGGCACGAAGCTGATCGTGATGTCGCCGCGCCCCGGCCGCATCACCCACCGCTTCGACCTGCCCTTTTCACGCCAGTTCATCGAGGGTGCCAAAGCACGCGAGGTCAAGGCTTCGCCGGAATTCATCAAACTGCGCGAGGAGGTGCTGTCCATCATCTTCGCCGACGAGGAAGACGCGGCATGAGCGATATCACCAAGACCAAGCCGGCGGAGACCGAAACACCCGCGCCGCGCAGGAAAAGCGGCGGCCTCCTCTCGCGCCTTTCCAAGGGCCGGGCGACGCGGCCCGGCGAGACCTACGGCGTGCCGGGTTATGGCGATACCATGATCCTCAGCGTCGTCACCATCGTCCTTCTGATCGCGATCTGGTGGGCTGTGACCGCGCTCGGGCTGGTCAAGCCGCTATTCGTACCCTCGCCCGTGGCGATCGTGGCGAAGTTCTTCGACACGATGCAGAACGGCTTCACCGGTACGCCGCTTTACGTCCATATCCTGATTTCGGCGGCGCGCGTGTTCAGCGCCTTTCTGCTGGCCTGCCTGATCGGCATTCCGCTCGGGCTTGCCATGGGCATGAGCCCCATGGTGCGCGGCATTTTCGATCCGCCGATCGAGTTCTACCGCCCGATCCCGCCGCTTGCCTATCTGCCGCTGATGATCATCTGGTTCGGCATTGGCGAAACCTCGAAGGTGCTGCTGATCTTCCTGTCGGTGTTTGCACCGGTGGCGCTCGGCGCCCGCTCGGGCGTGAAATCGGCCGCGATCGAGCAGATCCACGCCGCCTATTCCTTCGGCGCGAGCCGCTGGAAGGTGATGCGCTACGTGATCCTGCCTTCCGCTCTGCCGGAAATCCTGACCGCCATGCGCATCGGCATCGGCTTTGGCTGGACGACGCTGGTGGCCGCCGAAATGGTCGCCGCCACCAAGGGCATCGGCTACATGGTTCTGTCGGCCTCGCAGTTCCTGCAGACCCCGACGGTGATCATGGGCATCATCGTGATTGCCGCGATCGCCTATGCCTTCGACATGCTGATGCGCTTTCTCGAGCGCAAGCTGGTGCCGTGGAAGGGCAAGGCGTAGACCGTCTGCCCGCTTTCCGTTTCCTGCATTATCCCGAAGTGAAGGGGGTGTTTCGTGCCGCGTACATATCTGAAAAAGTCTCTCAAGACCGCTGAAAGCGATGCGGCCTCCGTCACCGGGATCGTCCGGGGCATTCTTGACGAGATAGAAGCCGGCGGCGAGGAAACGGCAAGAGCCTATGCCGCAAAATTCGACCGTTACGAGGGCAATATCGTCGTCACCCGCACGGAGATCGAGGCGGCGGCTGCCAGCCTGCCGCAAAAGCTCAAGGACGATATCCGCTTCGCCCATGACAATATCCGCCGGTTCGCCGAGGCCCAGAAGGCGACGATCGGCGAAACCGAAATCGAAATCGCCCCTGGCTTCTTCGCCGGCCAGAAGATCATCCCCTGCCAGGCCGCCGGCTGCTATGTGCCGGGCGGGCGCTACAGCCATGTCGCCTCGGCGATCATGACGGTGACGACGGCCAAGGTCGCAGGCTGCGACCATGTCACGGTCGCCTCGCCGCCCCGACCCGAAACCGGCGTACATCCGGCGATCCTCTACACCGCCGATCTCTGCGGCGCAGACAGCATTCTCGCCATGGGCGGCGTGCAGGGCGTGGCATCAATGGCCTTCGGTCTGTTCGGCCAGCCGAAAGCCGACATTCTCGTCGGCCCGGGCAACCAGTTCGTGGCCGAGGCCAAGCGCATCCTGTTCGGCCGCGTCGGCATCGACATGTTCGCCGGTCCGACCGACAGCCTGGTGATCGCGGATGCCGGCGCGGACCCCGAAATCGTCGCCGCAGACCTCGTCGGTCAGGCAGAGCACGGCTACAACTCCCCGGTCTGGCTGGTGACCGACAGCGCTGTGCTCGGGGAACAGGTGATGGCGATCGTGCCGAACCTCATCGACAGTCTGCCGGAGCCGAACCGCGCAAGCGCCGAGGCCGCATGGCGCGACTATGCCGAGGTGATCGTCTGCGATACCCGCGAGGAGGTCGCCGCGACCGCCGACGACTTCGCGCCGGAACATCTGAGCGTGCAGGCCGAAGACCTCGATTGGTGGCTCGCCCGGCTGAAATGCTACGGCTCGCTGTTCCTCGGCGAGGAAACCACGGTGGCTTATGGCGACAAGGCTTCGGGCACCAACCACGTGCTGCCGACATCGGGAGCCGCGCGCTATACCGGCGGGCTTTCGGTGCACAAGTTCATGAAGGTGGTGACCTGGCAGCGCGCCAGCCGCGAAGCTTCAAAGCCGGTGGCGCTCTCCACCGCGCGGATCTCGCGGCTCGAGGGCATGGAAGGCCACGCCCGCACCGCTGATATCCGGCTGGCGAAATATTTCCCCGGCGAGAATTTCGACCTCTCGGTCGTGGAGTGAACGCGATGGGCCCGCTCATCTGCCGGGACGAGGGCGAAGGCCCGGCGCTGGTGCTGGTCCACGGCTATCTTGGCGGCGCCGGCATGTGGGACGGCCAGTTTGCGGCCTTTTCCGACCGCTTCCGCTGCATAGCACCAAATCTGGCAGGCTTTGGCGCGAGCAGCCATCTCGAAGCGCCCGAAAGCATCGAGGGCCATGCCCGGCTGGTGTTCGCGGCGCTGGACGGGCTCGGCATCGAAACCTTCCACCTGCTCGGCCATTCCATGGGCGGCATGGTGGTCCAGCAGATGGCGGCGATGGTGCCGGAGCGGATCAAAAAGCTCGTGCTTTACGGCACCGGGCCGGTCGGCGTTCTGCCGAAGCGCTTCGAGACGATCGAAACCTCGCGCCAGCGTATCCGGTCCGAAGGGCTTGAGGCCACCGCCGCTCGGATCGCGGCCACTTGGTTCATGAAGGGGGCTGACGCTAAAGGCTACGCCGCCTGCCTTGCCGAGGGCTCACGCGCCAGCTTGCAGGCAGCCCTTGCCAGCCTCACGGCGTGGGAGCACTGGGACGGCACGGCGGCGCTTCGAAATTTCCCGATGCCGACGCTCGTCATCTGGGGCGATGGCGACCGCTCCTATGGCTGGAGCCAACCGCAAACGCTGTGGAAGACTATCCCCGGCTGCCGCCTCGCTGTTGTGCCCGGTTGCGCGCATAATGTGCATATGGAAAAGTCCGACATCTTCAACCTTGTCGTTTCCGATTTTCTGCAATCGGAGACCTGAAGGCGGCATGAACGGAAAACCCTGTACGGCCTCCGCACGATCGGCGTGGAAGTGGATGGAGATCCGGGACGCATCAATAAGAGTCTGATCAGTAGTCCGCGGCACAAGAGGCGATGATCGCCGCCGATCTCGGCGAAATCTGGCTCGAAGCGGCGCGGTCGATTCAATTCCGTGATGAGCAGCAAGCAAGATCGTGCCGCCGGGCGTTTCATAGTCAATACGGGATTTCATCCCGACGAACCGGTTCTCAACCAGATCTACCCTGCCGAGGATGACTTTCTGCTAGAGAAGGATCTTCTGAGGGAGCTTTCACGTGATCGCCTCAAGGATCCAACGTTGAGCTACGAGCACGCACCTGACTACCAGTTCGAGCGGGACCCACATCAATGCGGTTAAACGTGCATCTGCAGTCGCGGTGTCGGACGCCATCAGGCTTGATCGCAAAGGGGTGCTGCTGTTCCTCCCCATTGGCAATTCCCATTGTCCAATAAAATCAAGCTTTCGCGGTCAAAAGTGGTGGATCACACCTGCCCGGACATTGAGGTCGGTCTGGAGAATATGAGGGACGTATCCAAGGCCCCTTCCCTCAAACTCCGTTAGCCGACGCGAGCACGCGCCCGCTTCCGTGGCCAATTTTTGCACCGCAATCTCAGGTTTTTATAAGTCCGTCCTCAATGGGCTGCTCTCTATTCCAACCCGTGGCAGGTCACCTGCCACTTGTCCATGACGGTAAATCCCTGCTCAACCCCTTCAAGACGTGGGTACAAGCCTCAGCGTCTTGATCTCGAACGCCGAAAACGCGAGTTCAACCTCATCGCCTTGCGGTTTCAGCGCCACGATCGGCTCTTCGAGAAGATCAGTTTCGGCAACGGCTGAGAGGCCCGGAGCGATTTTGAGCCGCGCCCGCTGGCGCGCGCCAAGACGCTCCCACAGCCGCACGATCAGCCCATTGCCGTCTTCGGCGCGCTTGACCGCTTCGACAGCGATCGCCGGATTGTCGATAACTAGCGGTGGTGATAGCGTATGCGATGCCTTAGCGCCCTCGCCTTCGAGGGCCACGAGCGGATGATTGAAACGCTCGGCCATCGCCGAAACTGAGGACGTATCTAGCCCCGCATGCGGCGCGATGGCATAGCGGAAGCGATGCTCGCCCTGATCGGCCTCCGGCCAGGGATAGGTTGGCGAGCGCAACAATGTGAGGCGCACCGTGGTGTCGCGCGCGTCATAGCCATATTTGCAATCGTTGAGGAAGGCGACGCCGAAGCCAGGCTCGGACATCGAAACCCAGCGATGCATCGGGCTTTCGAACCGCGCTTCATCCCAGCTCGTGTTGACGTGCGAAGGGCGGCTGACGTGGCCGAACTGGATTTCGGCCTCGGTTGACGATGCATGGACGGCAAGCGGGAACGCCGCCTTCACCATGGTATTGTGTTCGCGCCAGTCGATGAAGGTGTCGAACTCCAGCAAGTGCCCCTCGGTTTCCAGCGAGACGACCTGCACGATACGCGACGCTTCATAGACCCATTCAAAACGGATCGCCGCTCGCCATGGACCGGTTTCAACGACTTCGGCGCTCACCAGGTGGTCGATCTCGAAGACCTGATCCTCGAATGTCCGGTCGATATCCCAGGCATCGAAGGCCTCTGGCAGATCGCGGAACGCCTGGAGGCGGTTGCCGGTGTGCTTGAGGCATTCGCGTTCCGCCGTCTTGTCGTAGAGTGAGACAAGCCGGCCTGCTTCATCGAAGCGCGCACGGATGTGATCGTTTTCCAGTCGGTCGGCGCGTACGGTGAGTGCCGAAAGCGCTTGCGGCAATTCGCCCTCCCCCGACACCGCAAGGCGAACGGCGCCCAGGCCCGGCACGTCGGCAATCGGGGCCGCCTGCCGGTGCGAGCCATCGGGGAGAATAAGGGTCTGCGAGGTGCGGCCGGCAATTGCAATGGCTGCGTCCCTGTCGAAATGCACCAGCCCGGCCGTCGCTTGCGCGAAGGGATTGACCACCAGCACTTCTCCCGCGCCGGCAAGACCCTCGACGATGCTCCGCCGCAGCACTTCCGCGCGCGCGAAAAAGGTCGCGTAATCCTTGTCGCTGTCGTCATAGACGAGGCCGATGGAGGAGCCGGGCAGAATATCGTGGAACTGGTTCAGCAGCGCGATATCCCAGAGCGCGGCAAGTTCTTCGGCCGGGTAAGCCTGTCCGGCATCGAGCCAGGCAAGGCTTGCGAGCAATTCGAGTTCACGCAGTATCGCCTCGGCACGGCGATTGTTGCGTTTGACCTTGGCGACCGAGGTGAAGGTGCCGCGGTGGAATTCCAGATAGAGCTCGCCGACCCAGACCTGAAAGGCAGACGGGTCCTCATGCATGCGCGAGACGATCCGCTCAAGCGTCGGCCCCATGAAGCCCTGCGACACGCGCGGGCAGCCCGGTATGCCGCGTTCCATCCGCCGGATATGCTCCAGCATCTCACGCGTCGGTCCGCCGCCGCCATCGCCAAAACCGTAGACGAGAAACAGTTCGTCATTGGTTTCCTTCTTCGCATAGCGCCGCCATGTGCCCATCACGTCGCTGGCCCTCAGATCCGGGCAGTACGAGGTCTCGATCGTGGTGGCGTCGGCGGGCTGGGTGGTGAGGAAATAGGTCGGCGCCCGTGTGCCGTCGATCCCCTGCCAGAAGAAGGTCTCGCTCGGCATCCTGTTGGTGTCGCTCCACGACATCTTGTGGGTGACGAACACCGAAAGGCCTGCAAGCTTCATGATCTGCGGGAACGCGGCGCTATAGCCGAACGTATCGGGAAGCCACAATACCCGAGGGCGGACGCCGAATTTCTGCTGATGGTAGCGGACGCCGCGCAGGACGTGGCGCACCAGCGATTCCCCGCCCGTAATGTTGGCATCCGGTTCCAGCCAGAGCGCGCCCTCGATCTCGAACGTGCCGGCGCGATGCTGGTCCCTGATCCTTTCGAACAACACAGGATAATCCTGCTCAAGATAGTCAAGCAGAATACCCTGATTATACATGAAACGGTATTCGGGATATTCCGACATCAGATGAAGCGCGGTCGCCATCGAGCGCGCCATCTTCTGCCGGGTTTCGCGAACGCGCCAAAGCCAGGCGACATCGATATGGGTGTGGCCCGTGACGGTGATATGCGGGGCAAGCTCGGTATCGGCGGCCTCGTAGATGCGGGCTGCGATCGCACGGGCGCGGCTGAGGCTTTCGCTATACCGCCGCTCGTTTCCGGGACGGTAATCGACGGCCTTGATGGCCTCGCGGACGGTCTTCAGAATGAAGTCGCGTCTATGGTCGTTGACGTCGAGATATTTCGCCACGTCGAGCGGCGTTCTGAGGTCGTAATAGAGCGCCTCGGCCTCGATGTCATGGATGAGAAGCCGCGCGCCGAAACCGAGCTGGCGGCGGTCCTCGATGGTGCCCGCCTCGATCATGATCTCGAAGGTCTCGCCGGCGCGTGCCGCCTTCGTCAGCAGGATCTCGCGATGGTTATAGTCCGCGCCCTGCACGATCTCGCCATTGATCCGCACCAGGCATTGCGGGTCGGAACGCCCCATGACCTGACCGAACATTGCCTTGATGCCGAGATAGACCCTTTTGCCCTCAAGCTCCGACGGGATGGAAACGCTGCCGTGGAACCAGAAATAGCTTTGCGGCTCGCCCCAGACCGTGTCGGCGTCAACCGGCGCCCAGTCCGTTTCCGGCCCCGCGAGCATCGCGGCCCGGTCTGCCGGCGGCGCCTGTTTGAAGACGAAGTCGACAGTGGTCTCCGTCGCCACGAAAATGCGATCGCGCAGTATCTCCACGAAATGCATGAGTTTGGAGAATTCTTTCATCGCGACCTCCCGCATCCGGCCCGACCGCCGGAATAAATCCACTAATCCAGATCAAAAGCCGTCTAATCAGCGTGTGCCGGAACGTCCGGCTGTGCCCATATAGATCGGATTGGACAATGCGCGGCGGAAAGGCTCTGCCGCGATCGCCGCTTCGTCGACGCCGCCCGGCCACGGTTTCTCGCCGACGGCCTGCCTGAAGGCCTCCATCAGATCCGGCCTGCTTTCCTCCGCTATGATTTCCGCGCGCACGAAACCGTTGGCGCACCCGCTATAGCTGCCCCGCCATTCATCGGCTGCAATCGCCTGACGCGCAATCTCGCCTGTGGCGTCATACCAGACGAGGCAATCGCCCTTAGCGCCACGGACAATGGCCTCGGCGTCGAATGAACGCTCCAGCACCGTGCCGCCCATCGGCGTGTCGCCGATCGTGATTTCGAGATGCGGCCCGGTCGGGCTTTCGGTGACATAGCCCCGCCCCGCCTTCATGGCTGCCAGGATGTTGGCTTCAGAGAGCCCATCCATCCAGAGCACCGTGGTCGGGCGGGCAAGCACCAACGGCCCTTCCGGCAGAAGCCGCTTCGGCTGATGATAATCGCTGCCGCCGATCGCCGATATCCGCAGCCCGGATGCCAGCCGTTCCTGCCAGCGCGAAAGCGAGATCCAGTTCCACAGCGGCCATGCCGATTGCCAGACTTCCATCAACTCCACTTGCGGCAGCGGGTAATCCCACGGGATCGTCGGCTTGTCGTGGTTGATGGACAGCAGGCCACCGCGCCGATGCACGGCTTCGGCCATCTTGTGGGCATCCTCCGGCTTTTCCATCCGGAAATCGATCCAGTCGTCGACGCCGAAGACATTGGCGTGGCCGATCGCAGTGGTGACTTCCATGGCGCGGACGAAAACGAGGTCCGGCGAGCTTTCGCGATGGAAATAGCGCCGCTGGGTAATGGTGTTGTGGTCGGCGACAGCGAGAAAATCGAGCCCGGCCTGGCGGGCTGCCGCGTGAAGCACTTCCGGCGCGCCGCGCGCATCGGAGTGAAACGTATGGCAATGCAGGTCGCCGCGATACCAGCCTGATCCCTCGCGCATGGGGACGCGTCGCTCGGGCTGCGGTGCGAGCGGACGCGCGGTATCGTCGAGGCTGACCGTGATCCTGACATCCGCACCTGAAACCGGCAGCTTGTAAAGACCGAGCATGACCTGCCACCGCCCCGGCGGAATTTCGCCGTGGATATAGCCAGGCGTTGCGTCGTCGGTCGCGATGAAGAAACGGTCCCGCGCGCCGCCGCTCCAGCCGCGAAAACCCTGATCCGCCGGAAACGGTGTTATCCGCGGGTCGACGCAGCCGAGATCGATGATGCAGTTCTCGGCCTTGGGATAGTCGAGCGTCACATCGATGCGCGTCGTTCCTTCAGGAACATCGAATGGCACATAGGCATAGGGCGAGCGCGCCTGGTCGGCGGGTGTCAGCGTCAGCGAAATGTCCTGCATGTCATGCCGTTTCGTCATCATGCTTCAGCCGATAACCTTCGGCGTCGAACATCGTGATGTGCTCGGCCTTCATGTTGAGCGTCACGGTCTTGCCCAGCATGATCTCGTCATCGGTGAAGATGCGGGCGGTGAAACGCGCCGCGTCGTCACGTTCGAGCGTCACGAGTTTTTCCGGGCCCATGTTCTCATTGGCGAACAATTCGCCGGTAATCGTGTTAGGTCCGGTGTCGCCGATGGCGAGATGCTCGGGTCGAACCCCAAGCGTCAGGCGATTGCCGCTCTTCAGCGCCTCGGCGAAGGAGGCGTGAACGGCAAGCGGTTCGATGGCGATCCCATCGGCGCTGAGATGCAGCTTTCCGTCGTCAATCATCGCCTCCACCGGCAAAAGGTTCATCGGCGGATTTCCGACGAAATTGGCGACGAAGGTATTGGCCGGACGACGATAGATCTCGATCGGCGGCGCATATTGCACGATCTGTCCCCGGTCCATCACCGCAACGCGGGTCGCAAGCGCCATGGCCTCGGCCTGGTCGTGCGTTACATAGACCGCCGTCATGCCGAGATCGTGCTGGAGATGGTTCAGGAAACCGCGCGCCTCAAGCCGCAGCTTGGCGTCGAGGTTGGAGAGCGGCTCGTCGAACAGATAGACCTGGCTTGGGTAGACCAGCGCGCGGGCAAGCGATGTGCGCTGCTGCTGGCCACCGGAAATCTGGCTTGGCAGGCGCTTCATCAGATCGCCGATCTTCAGCACATCCGCCACTTCCTTGGCGCGGGCATGGCGCTTGTCGGTGGCCTCGCCCCGCACCTTCAACGGATAGGCGATATTGTCCTCGAGGTTCATATGCGGATAGAGCGCATAATCCTGGAACACCATCGATATCTGCCGGTCCTTGGGGTGGAGATAGGTGACGTCCTTGCCATCGATCAGCACCTGGCCGGAGGTCGGAAACTCCAGCCCCGCCATCATTCTGAGGCTGGTGGTCTTGCCGCAGCCGGACGGGCCGAGCAGGCAGACGAATTCACCATCGCCGATTTCGATATTGAGGTCCGCGGCGGCCGTGAAGGCGCCGAACTTCTTGGTTACGTTCTTGAATTCAACCGATGCCATGTAACTTTGGTCCGTTTAGGCCTTGATCCCGCCGAAGAACCGGAAGCCGAACTTCCAGCTGACGAACAGGTAAAGGGCGATGACAGGAAGCGAGTAGATCAGCGCATAGGCTGCAAGCAATGTGACGACAGGCGTCCCCGCTTCCGAATAGAAGGAATAGATCGCGACGGATGCCGGCATCAGATCCTCCGAGCGAAGCAGGATGAAGGGAATCAGGAAGCTGCCCCAGATATTGACGAAGGCCCAGACGACCACGACGACGATGCCGGGCCGGATAACCGGCAGCGCGACATCGAAGAAGGCCTGCACCGGCGATGCGCCGGCGACCATTGCGCTTTCCTCGTAGGAGCGCGGGATGCCATCGATGAAGTCGCGCAGAATGAACATCCCCGTCGGCAGCAGCCCACCTGCGAAGACGAGGATCACGGCGAGATGGCTGTCGATCAGACCCATCGCGGAGATGATCAGGAAGATCGGCACCATGGCGGCCGAACCCGAAACCACCGAGGAAAACAGCAACAGCACGTAGGTGACCGCGCCCTTGCCGGGCATGGCCGAACGGGAGAGTGCATAGGCCGCAAGTGTCGCCGCGCCGCCGACCAGCACAACGCCACCAACGCTCTGGATCAACGAATTGAGGAGCGCGCGGATGGCGAAACTGTTTTCGAAAACCGTCGCGAAATTCTGCAGCGTGAACGGGTCGGGAATGGCCAACCCGAGCTCGGCGCGCGCATTGAACGGCGCAAACAGGAACCAGATCAGCGGCAGCGCGAAGACAGCGCCGAGAATGGCCGCGAAAGCGGAGAACCCGATGCGGGAGACATACTGGCGGAAACCGAGCTTCATTGCGCTTCTCCCGCAGCCTTCTTGCGTGCAACGCGCAGGTAGATCAGCGCGAAGGCAAGATTGATGAACATGATGACCACGCCGACGGCGGCCCCCTTGCCGAATTCGAAATCGCGGAAGGCGATGCGATAGGTGTAGATCGACAGAACCTCGGTCCGGTAGGACGGCCCGCCCTTGGTAAGCAAGTAGGGCGTGAACACGTTGAAGGTCCACATCGTGATCAGGATCAGATCGGTGACCACATGGCCGCGCACCAGCGGAAGCGCGATATCGCGGAATTTCTGCCACGAGGATGCGCCGGCGACGTCGGCCGCCTGGAAATAGCTTGGCGGGATCGACGAGAAGGCCGAGTTGAACAGCATCATCGAGAAGGCGGCGCCGCGCCATGTGTTGAAGAACACGATCACCCAGAACGGATAGTCGAGCAGCCAGTCGCCGCGCGGCAGGCCAAGGCTCGTCAGGATCTCGTTCATCGTGCCGTTGTCATAGTCGAGAAAGGCGAACCACGCGAAGCCGATCACCACTTCCGGCAGGATCCACGCCCCGATGACCGTGGTTTCCGTCAGGCTCTTCACCGGCTTTGGAACCGCCTGCATCAGCCACGCCAGCAGCAGGCCAAGCACGGCCTGGCCGATGATGGCGGAGAACAACACGAACTGGATCGTCAGGATCAGCGAGAAGCCGAACTGGCCGCGGGTGAAGAAGTTCGAGGGATCGAACAGCGCGATATAGTTATCGAGGCCCACGAATTCCGGATTGACCGCCGTCTTGCCAAGCAGCGTGCGGTTCGTGAACGAAACGAAGATGATCCAGAAGAACGGCGCGATCACGAAGGCGCCGACAAGCGCCGCCGCGGGCGCCATGAACAGCGACCCCGCCCTGTTGGATAGAAGCGTGAACTTTTTCAATTTTTGGCTCCGCGCGGGTATGCGGATGCCGCATGACCAAAGCCATGCGGCATCCCCGGAAGACTTACTGAAGGCTTACGGTGTTTTCGGCGCCGACAATCTCGGTCACCGCGGTCTTGTACTGCTCCATCGCTTCCTCGGGCGACATTTCGCCAGAAACGACGGCCTCGGTCATGCGCTGAACCTCGGCGGAAACCTTGTTGTAGTCGGCATCGTTCGGACGGGCCGTCGTCAGCGGCAGAAGCTCCTGCGAGGTTTCCGACAGGAACGGAGAATCCGGAATGCCGACATCATCGCGCAGGCGAATACGGGCTTGGTAGGTCTGGAAAGCTTCAAGCTGCTCCTTGCTGTTCATATAGGCAAGCAGGTCCCACGCTTGCTCGGGCGCATCTGTGTTCGGATTGAGCACAAAGCCCGTGCCGCCGGAAATCGTCACGAAATCCTGGCCGCTGAAACCGGCGCCCGGTTCACGCGCCGGCATCTTCTTCCAGGTCATCAGATTGTCGCGATCCTTCAGCTCGAATTCCGAGCCGGGGGCCGTGACCGAGCGGTAGAACCAGTCGCCCTCCACCAGCATGGCGGTCTTGCCATCACGGAAGTTTGCGAAGGTGCGGTTGCGGCCATCGCCCAGAAGCTGGGCGCGGCGGTCGCCGAGTTCTTCGTCGAGATAGACCGTCTTGTAGAAATTCAGCGTGTCGAGGATGCCGGGGCTGGAAACGATCCACTTGCCATTTTCATCCTTGAGTCCGGAACCAGCGCCGAGCACGAGCATGTAGTAGCCCTGCATCGTGGTCGCCTCGCCCATAGAAACGCCGGCATTGATCTGCAGCGGCGCGGAATCCGGCACGGCTTCCTTGATCTTGCGCGCAGCGTCCAGCAGATCGTCCCAGGAGGTCGGCTGCCAGCTGTCGGCATCGATGCCGGCCTGTTCGAACAGGTCCTTGCGGATAAAGATCATGCGCACATCAGTGCCGAGCGCGATCCCGTAGACCTTGCCGTCAAACGACATCAGCTGCTTGGAGCCCTCGGAAATATGGTCCCAGCCTTCCCACTCATCGACGGCCGGGCCAGCAAGTTCGTCAAGCGGCTTCAAAAGGCCGGCTTCCACAAAGCTCGGAATAAGAAAGCCATCGAAACCGTTGACATCGGCGCCGGCGCCGGTCGAGAAATCGAGCGCTTGCTGCTGCGTGAGCTGCTCGTCCTGTCCGGCAAATTCCTTCAGCGTGACGGTGACGTCCTCGCCGCTTTCCGACTTCATCTTCTCGAAGCCGGGAATAACGCTCTGCTTGATCCACTCGGCCATCTGGCTGTTGGCGCCGCCTTCAACGCAGCGGCATGTAATGCTGAGATCGGTCGCAAACGCCGGTGCGGCCATGGCACTGGCGCCGGCAAGGGCGATCATTAGGGTTTTCAAACGTCCGACCATCACGAAACTCCTCCCTGTTTGAATGTTGCCGACTCCCCGGCGCATGTTACGAACTGCGCGGATACCTCCACGCACCGCTGCATCAAGAATGAACACGTTTTCATTTTCTCGTCAACATGACTCATCGAAATTCATCTCCCCTTCCTTGGCTGGCTGACACAAGAACCTCTACTACCACTGATTTAATGGGGTTTTATGACAATCGCAGCGAAGTCGAGCTTGACTTCTCCCCAAGGTCCGGGGATAAATTCTGCAGATATTATTGCAAACGCTTTCATATTTGTGAGGCATCGACTTGTCGGATCGACCGATCAGAAACGGGGAAAGAGCAACGGCCAACATGGTGGCCGAGGCGGCGAATGTCTCGCGCGCGGCGGTCTCCCGCGCCTTCAACCCGAATGCCTCACTGAAGCCCGAAAAGCGCCAGCGTATTCTCAAGATCGCACAGGAGCTGAACTACACGCCCGACATGGCGGCCCGCGCGCTGGTGACGCGTCGCTCGCATCTCGTGGGCGTTATCGTGCCCGCGGTGTGCAGCCCCTGGGAAAGCCAGGAAATCGATGCGCTGACGACGGCATTGCAGGACAAGGGCTTTGCCACCCTGCTGTTCAAGACGCGTGCCGACCGGGCCATGGATAGCCGGCTGCTTACCTATATGAAGGGTTTCAACCTCGACTCGATCGTCGCCTTTGCCGAAAACGTCAGGCCCGATACGCTGGCGCGCTATCTCGACCGGGCGGTCCCGATCTATCTCAGCTATCCCCGCGAGGACGGCGAACTGCCGCCCCCGTTTCGCGAAAGCAAGGCCCATTTCGACCGTGTCGAGGTCTTGCAGCGCGACGGGATCGAAAAGGCGGTGGCGCTTGTGCAGGGCTATGGTGGAAAGCGGTTCGCCTATCTCGCCGGCGACAGCAATACGCTGGCCAATGCCGAGCGCAGCCAGACCTTTGTCGAAATTCTGCATTCAAGGGGGCTGGGTGAGCCCGTCATCATCCCCGGCGATTTCACCTACGAGACAGCCTTTGCGGCCACGATCGACCTGTTCCGCTTCGGCAGCGACGTCGATGCCATTTTCGCCGCCAACGACGTCAGCGCCTTCGGCGCTATCGATGCGCTGCGCCACGAAGTGGGCCTCCGGGTACCCGAGGATGTCAAGGTCGTCGGCTTCGATGACATCGACCAGTCGGCCTGGCGGAGCTACAACCTCACGACCGTCAAGGTCGACCTTTCGGAGCGCGTCGCGACGATCATACGCCTGATCCTGCGGCGGCTGGACGACCCGGCAGCGCCTACCATGTCCGAGACCATCCGCACGCGCCTCGTGGTGCGCGGCACTGTCGGCTGAAAAGCCCCTCCCCCAAAACTCAGAAAAGCCCACCCGATGCGCCAGCCGACCATTCACCTTGTCTTCAAGACCCATCTCGATATCGGTTTCACCGACCATGCCGAAAGGGTGCGCCGCCAGTACCACGAGGTCTTCATTCCCCAGGCGCTGACGACGGCGGAGCATTTCCACCGCGAAGACCCGGAGCGCCCGGCCTTTGTCTGGACCACCGGGGCCTGGCTGATCTGGGATCACCTGACGACCCGTTCGGTTGCCGAAATCGAGCGGCTGGAGCGCGCAATCAGGAACGGCCTGATACGCTGGCACGGCCTGCCCTTCACGACCCATTCGGAGCTGATGTCGCCGGCACTTTTTCGCGCTGGCCTGTCCTATTCGCAAATGCTCGACGCCCGTTTCGGGGTCGAGACGCATGCCGCCAAGATGACCGATGTGCCGGGCCATACGCTCGGGATCGTGCCGCTGATGGCGGCGGCCGGCATTCGCTTTTTCCACATCGGCGTCAACACCGCCTCGCCCGTCCCCGCCTTTCCGCCGCTTTCGCGCTGGCGCGCGCCGGACGGATCGGAAATCGTGGTGATGTACGAGGATTCCTATGGCGGGGTTCAGTTCCCGGACGGTCTGTCGGAAGGATTGGGCTTTGCCCACACCCACGACAATATCGGGCCGCAGACGGTGTCGCAGACGACCGAGGTCTACCGCGCGCTCCGCCACGACTATCCCGACGCCGACATTCGCGCCGCGACGCTGGAGACCTATGGCGCAATCCTTTGGGAGCACAGGGAAAGCCTGCCCGTGGTCGAGATCGAGCCGGGTGACAGCTGGATCCACGGCGCCGGCGCAGACCCTGTAAAGATGGCCCGGTTTCGCAGCCTCCAGCGTCTCTACGACGCCTTCGAGACGGAGGGACTGACGGAAACGCGCGCCGCATTCGGGCGGGATCTCGCGATGCTTGCGGAACACACATGCGGCGTGGACATAAAGACCTATCTGCGCGACGACCTTGCCTGGGACCGAACCGATTTCGAGGCGGCGCGCAAGGCAGATTATCGTTTCATCTACAGCGAGGCCTCTTGGGCGGAGCAGCGCGGCTATATCGATAAGGCCGTTGAAAACCTTGCCGGCGAAGACCGGATACGCGCCGACGGCGCGCTTGCCGATGCCGCCCCGCCGCAGCTCAAATCGACGCCGTCAATAGCCCCCGCAAACACGTTTACAGTCGCCGGCTGGTCAGGGGAGCTCAACCCTCAGACCGGTGATATCATCCGCCTCACTGCTCCTGACGGCCGGATACTGGCGGAGAACACCCTGATCGGCTACCGCCACGAAAGCTATGACGCGGGCGACGTCGTCGCGCATATGGACACCTACCTCACGCATCGCGAGGAATGGGCGATCCTTGATCACGACAAGCCGGGCCTGTCACACGCGAAGACAGCGCGCTCGGCTGTCTTTTCGCCCCGATATCTCGGGCTGGAAACGGACGGCGACCGGGTTGTCATCCATCACGAAATGCCGCTCGATGCGCACGTTGACCTTGGCGCGCCGAAAATCACCGAACTTCGTGTGTGGGGCGACGGTCAGTCACTTCATTTCTCGCTCGTTCTACGCGAAAAACCTGCCAACCGCATGCCGGAAGCCGGCTTTCTCGCTTTCGCACTCGGCGGCTTCGACCAATGGTCGTTCCTCAAAACCGGGTTGTGGCACGAAGCCGGACGCACAGCGGAAAATGGCGGCGGCCAACTCCAGGCGATATTCGCGGCCCGAAGCCGACACCCCAACGGCACGGAGGTCGAGCTGACTCCGCTCGACACCGCCCTCGTCGCGCCGCTAGGCCAGCCATTCATGCCCTATTCGAAGCAACCCTCAAGCTTCGACCGCGGCATCCGCTTCAACCTCTACAACAACAAATGGGGCACCAATTTCCCGATGTGGTGGGAAGGCGACATGCAGGCCCGGTTTCAGCTGTCGTTCAACCAATCTCGGTGAACCAGCATGGCGCGCGAGATCCCGATGACGGTATCATCGGCGACAAGAAATCTGGAAGCCCTGCCTTCGAACGTCCAGGGCGATGAGCTGGCGAAGAGTATCCTTCTGTCCAGCCATCGCGGCCGGTCCGGACGGCCGAAGCCCCCTCAAAGGCCCCCTCCCTCCCCCGCCGCGGACGTGCTACGCCGTCTTGACCTCTACAGGGGTTTGACTGTCACGACGCCCTTGGCGTGGGGTGCTGATGCGCGGCCGGACTCCGCCTTTCCGGGAGGTCAACGTATCGAGTGCTCCCGTATCTCCCGGTGCAGGCCTTACGCAGCACAGCCGGTCAGGCTCGCTCAAGCTATGCTTCTTCGCGTTTGCTATCGGATGGCGAAGTTGTCAGCCGTAAGGAATCGGATTATCTCTATATAAAATAGTGAGTTACAGGAATTCTGCCGTTTTGTTTCGGGTGTATGTCTGACGGGGATTTTAGATAGTTCGACCCGTGACGGGCGGTGCTGAGCCAATTGGTACTCACCCCGTATCCGGCCCGGCAATGCATTAACCTCTCGTTAACTAAAAATGCCTTGCACGCTCAACGAATCGGTCCATACTAATAACGCTTTTTGACCGTTGTTCGTATAAAAAGCGTTCTTAGAGAATTAACCGAGTCGATGGCAGTGATTCCTTGACGACACAATCTGTTGCAAACACCGGCAAAACCGATTTTGCCGACGAGATCCTTGATCAGGGGAAGCTTATCTCGGATAAGCTCGATCTGCTGCGCATCGAGCAATTCCCGCCGAATGCACAGAAGGGACTGCGGCTCTTCGGTATCGCCGAGGTCGCGGAGTTTCTCGGCGTCACCCAGAACCATATCAAGAAACTGCATCTGGAGGGCAAGGGCCCCTCGCCCGTCGTTTCAGCCTCCGGCCGCCGCTCGTATTCGGCCGAGCAAATCCTGGAGCTGCGCCGGTTTCTGGACAAGAACGGTCGCTCCGACAAGTTTTATGTGCCTCATCGTCGACCAGGTGACGATCTGCAAATTCTCTCTGTGGTCAACTTCAAAGGCGGCAGCGGCAAGACCACCACGACGGCCCACCTTGCCCAGTATCTCGCCCTCACCGGCCATCGCGTTCTGGCGATTGATCTCGATCCGCAGGCTTCGCTGACTGCGCTGCACGGCATCCAGCCGGAGCTCGACAATTCGCCCTCTCTATTTGAGGCGTTGCGGTATGATGACCAGATCAAGCCGATCAGCGAGATCATCCGCCCTACCAACTTTCCCGGGCTCGATATCGTACCGGCCAATCTCGAGCTGCAGGAATATGAATATGAGACACCGCTTGCCGCCACCGACCGGTCGTCCCAGGAAGGTCGACTTTTTTTTACCCGCCTCACCAGGGCGCTGAAGGAGGTTGAGGCAGATTATGATGTCGTGGTGATCGATTGTCCGCCCCAGCTGGGCTACCTCACCTTGACGGCGCTGACCGCGTCCACCTCGGTGTTGATTACCGTGCATCCGCAGATGCTCGATATTCTGTCAATGAGCCAGTTCCTGCTGATGCTGGGCGGCATTCTTGATTCAATTCGCGGCGTAGGCGCCAGCGTGAAGCTTAACTGGTTCCGCTACTTGGTGACCCGCTATGAGCCCACAGACGGACCGCAGGCACAGATGGTCGGCTTTATGCAGGCGATGTTCGGGAGCAGGATGCTCAAGAACCACATGGTCAAGTCCACGGCCATTTCCGATGCAGGCATTACCAAGCAGACGCTCTACGAGGTCGAGCGTGTACAGTTCACGCGAACGACCTATGACCGTGCGATCGGCTGCCTAAACGACGTCAATGGAGAGATTGCCGAACTCATCCACCAGGCATGGGGACGCAAGTGATGTTGCCAGCCGTACGAACAGAAGATTTTTGTCGCATCTTCAAATACTTGTCACGCGATCGGGGGGACTGATATGGCACGCAAGCACCTTTTGAACCATGTCATAAACCCGAAAGAGGCCAGCGATAAGCCCGAGGCTGGGCAAGACGGGCGCTCCGCATATGCTTTGCGCGGCGCATCGCGCTCGATGTTGCTATCGCTTGAGGAAATGGCGGAGAATTCGCTGCGTGTCCAGGACGGCGAGACGGTCGTCATGCTGGACCCGAACGATATCGATCCATCACCCTATGTCGATCGCATCGAGGAAGATGGCGAAGCTTTGAATGTCCTCGTTGAAGCCATCCGTGAGGCTGGGCAGATTTCCCCGATTCTTGTGCGCCCCAATCCTGACGTCAGCGGCCGCTTCATCCTAGTCTATGGTCATCGCCGCACCCGGGCGGCGAAGACGCTTGGCATCAAAGTACGTGCGATTATTCGCGATCTCGAGGAGCTTGCGCATGTGGTGGCCCAGGGACAGGAGAACACGGCGCGAGCGGATCTCTCCTTTATCGAAAAGGCTCTGTTTGCCAGCCGGCTGCAGCAATCCGGCATCGACAGGCAGGCCATCCGTCAGGCGCTCAGCATTGATAACGCCATGCTTTCGCGCATGCTTTCGATCGTGGAAGGCATCCCGACGGACATTCTCGAACAGATCGGGGCGGCCAAAGGGATCGGCCGCGATCGTTGGGATGAGCTAAAACGTTTGCTGCTGCCGCCGGCGAAGCTGGAACAGGCGCGTCAGTTCATGGGGGAGGGTCGTTTTCAGGAGCTCGGCTCACCGGAGCGGTGCCTGGCGCTGCTTGAGGAGCTGAAGCGCAAGGGAAGGCGGGCGAGGCCGAAGAATGTCAGCGAAAGAAAATGGTCGCTGGGCGAGAACAAGATGAGCGTGACCACAAAGCACGCCGCAAACGGTTTTTCTCTTTCACTCAAGGCCACGGATGCGGATGCCTTTGGTACCTATCTTTCCGCCCAGTTGGAAGAGCTTTACGAAGAATTTCAACGTCAGCAGAAGAAAGGATAACGCGCAAAAGAAAAAGGCCCCCAAACGACAAGCGTCCGGAAGCCGATTTGTAACTAGCACCTACTGATTCGCATTTCCGGCCGTCCCAGTCAAGTGGCGCAGTTCATTCCGTGAGCTGCGGATGGGATTTCTTTTGCCTTTTTGAGAGGTGAACCATGGACAATGCGATGACAACGACGCCCTTTGGGCGGCGGCCGATGTCGCTCGCGATGCTTTCAAGCCAGAAAGTGGCGCGGGAAGCCCCCAAAGGGGCGCGGCTCAACAAATGGAAACTGTTTCATACTGTGCGCGAGGCCAGAGCTGCGCTCGGGGCCAGCGATCGCGGTCTTGCGATCCTGAATGCGCTTTTGACCTTCTATCCCGAAAACGAGCTTTCGGAGGAAACCGGCTTCGTGGTCTGGCCTTCCAACGAGCAGTTGATCGCCCGCGCCAACGGCATTTCGCCGGCAACGCTGCGCCGTCATCTGGCGGTCCTGGTCGAATGCGGCCTGATCATCCGTCGCGACAGCCCCAACGGCAAGCGCTTCGCCCGCAAGGGCAGGGGAGGGCAGGTGGAGCAGGCCTATGGCTTCGACCTGTCGCCGCTGGTTGCCCGGGCCGAGGAGTTTGCCGCGATGGCCGAGACGATCGCAGAGGAGCGGCGGGCGCTGAAATGCGCGAGGGAACGGCTGACGCTTCTGCGCCGCGATATCGTCAAGATGATCGAGACCGGGCTCGATGAGGGCGTTCCGGGCGACTGGGCGAAGATGGGCCGTGTTTACCGCGACATCATCTACCGGCTTCCGCGCGTCCCTGACCTGGCGATCGCGGAGGATATTTGCGATGCCCTGGCTCTGCTGCATGAGGAAGTGCGTGAGACATTGGAAAATCACGTAAATGCGCAAAAAACGAGCGCCAATGAGTCTCATGCTGAGCGCCACAAACAAAATTCAAACCCAGACTCACAATTTGAATCTGAATACGGCTCCGGAAATAAATCAGAAGCGAGCGGCAACGCCGGCGAAACCGACAACCTGCACAGCCTGCCGAAGCGGGAAATGCCATTGGCACTGGTGCTGGACGCTTGCGAAGGCTGGCGGGATCTGGCGAAGAACGGCTCCATCCGCAACTGGCGGGAGTTTCTGGGCATCGTCGAGATCGCCCGGCCAATGTTAGGCGTCAGTCCCAGCGCCTGGCGGGAGGCGGCCGAAATCATGGGCGACAAACAGGCCGCGATCACCCTTGCCGCGATCTATCAGCGCGGCAACGAGATCATCAGCCCCGGCGGCTATCTGCGCAACCTGACGGAGCGGGCGAGGGACGGCCAATTCTCCGTCTGGCCGATGGTGATGGCGCTGTTGAGGGCCCGGATCGAGGCCGGAAACAGCCCGCCGCCGCCAAAACCCGATGACGATAGCGCAGGGGAGGGCGGTCGCGACAGCGGTCTAACGGTCTCACCCGCACTCGCAAGGTCGATGAAAAAGCCGCCGCGATGAGGCCACGAAACGTGAAACAGTGAGGTGCGTCGCTTGTGAAAAGCCCGCGGGAAGACTATATATGACTACAGTGGTTACAAACCAGGTGGCAGTGATGAAGGAAATTCAGCTCAGAGATGCCAAGGCGACGTTTTCCGCTGTTGTCGATCAGGCCGTGCATGGCACACCGTCGGTAATTACGCGGCGCGGGCGCAAGGAAGTGGTTATCCTGTCCTATGAGGAATACGAAAAGCTCGCCCACGTGCCCAGTTTCGGCCGACTTCTGGCTGCCTATCCGGGCGATGAAGACACGCTCGACGAGCGCAGTGACAAGCCCGGCAGGACCTCCGCGCTCTGATGTATCTTGTTGATACCAATGTCATCTCGGCGCTCGCACCCTCCAGGCACGGGCGTGAAACAGCGCTGATCGAGTGGCTTGACAGAAGGAGCGACGATCTTTTTCTGTCGGCAGTGACGGCTGCCGAGGTGCGCGCCGGTATTGCCAAGGCCGAGCGGGAGCATGCGCGGATGAGAGCCGAGCGTTTGCAGGCGTGGTGGCAGAGCATTGAATATCTCTACGGACACAAAATCCTGCCCTTCGATCTTCGCTGCGCCCACGCGGCCGGCGAGATCACGGATGCCGCCCGCGCGCACCAGCCGGGCTTTGCCGATATCGCCATTGCCGCGACGGCAAAGGCCCATGGGCTGACGATCCTGACCCGCAATATCCGCCATTTCGCGCCGCTCGGCGTCCCGTTTCACGATCCGTTTCAGTCTTTGCCGAAGTGACTTGCTTTTTTTCAGAAGCCAGCGCAGGGCATTCCGGTTCTCAACGTGTGCCGCGCTCTTCGCACGAAAAATCCAAATAGAATGTCGCGCCAATTATCGGATCGAACAATAGAGCAAACTTCCAGCCTGAATCGGCCAGTTCGCTCCGCGACAGCGCGCGTTCAGACGCCCGCAACCGGCGTCCGGTCGCTTAGAAGCGTGAGCAGGGCGGGGTTGATATAGAGGTTTTCGCGTCCGGCCTTCATCTCCTGCAGCAATCCCGCCTCGACAAGCGCCTTCAGATAGACCGAAGCGGCCTGGCGCTTGGCGATGCCGGCCTGTACGAGATCGCTGATCCTGCAATATGGATTGACGAAGATCACCTCGGCCAGCTCGCGCGAATAAATCTTCGGCAGATCGCGGCGGATACGCGCGGCGGTCTCGTCGAGCAGATCGCGAATGGCGCGGATGCGCGCGGTCGACCAGTCCGCCGTCTCGCGCACGGCCTGCAGCATGTAGAGGATCCACGCTTCCCATGCGCCATCCGTGGTCACCGCCAGCAGCCGGTCGTAATAGGCGCGCTTGTGGCCGATAATATAGCGGCTGAGATAAAGCACCGGGATATCCAGAAGACCCTTGTCGACCAGATAGAGCAGGTTGAGGATGCGCCCTGTGCGGCCATTGCCGTCGATGAAGGGATGGATCGCCTCGAACTGGTAGTGCATGACGGCGAGCCGGATCAGCGGATCGATCTCCTCGGCATCGTGGATGTATCGTTCCCAGTTGGCGAGCTTGTCGCGCAGCAGGGCCTGGCCTTCCGGCGGCGTGTAGATAACGGCGCCAGTCGCCTCGTTCATCAGCGCCGTGCCCGGCGTGGTGCGGATGTCGAGATCGACGCCCTTGATCGTGCGGCAGACGGCAACGGCGGTCGATGTCGAGACCGGTCGGGTCTTCAGAGACTGAAAACCCTCATTGAGCGCGGTGCGATATCTGAGCGCCTCCTTGGTGGCGGGATCGGCCCGCTCCGCCGGCTCGTTGGCAAAGCGGAACAGCCGGTCTGTTGTGGTGACGATGTTTTCGATCTCGGAACTCGCCTGCGCTTCCAGCAAGGGGATCGAGTTGATGAGCACGGACTGATTGGGGATGAGCTGTCCGGAAACGCGAAGCTCCGCAAGCGCCGCTCGTGCGTTGATGCAGGCCTTGAGCACCGCCTTGCTCTCCACGTCTTCGCGCGGGGGAAGGGGAGGCAGCGCGTTATAGGGCGTGTCCGGTTGAAATGACATGTCGCGAGCTCCCGTTCTGATCGACACATTGCAACGGTTATGTCGCTGTCATCGACATAACAGTCAAACATGTCGATGGAAAGTAATTTTATCGACATGTTTTTCGCTGCGCAAGTCGGGGGATCAGACGCAGAGGTTACCGAAAAGCCTAGCAGTCTGTTCTGAAGAAATAGGGCCGGGCTGAAGGATTCTGAAATTTGAATAGCAAATCACCCAGCCCAAGGATTAATGAGGTCGATGCCACGGTCCTTGAAATCCTTGACGTTACGCGTTGCAAGGACGAGGTCGTTTGCTCTTGCCGTGGCCGCGATCAGCCCGTCTATCGATGACATAGCGCGGCCACGACGCTTTGCGTCCCCCATCAGGTCGCCCCAGGCGAAAGCCACGGCTTCGTCCACCGCAAGCACGCGGTGTTCGAAACGTTGCGGCAGATCGTTGGCAAGCCAATCTGCAAGAGCATCGCGCTTTCGCCCGCTGTCCATGAGCGCGACACCACGACGGATTTCGGCAAGCGACACGACGCTGATAAAGGAGCGATCCTCGTCAATCTCATCGAGCCACGCAAGAACGCGGCTTTCCGGACGCGGTTTCGTCACTTCCGAGAGGACATTGGTGTCGAGCAGGAGCTTCACAGCGATAGATCGCGCGGTTCGTCGCCCTGGCGGTCCAGATCAATCTCGGCGCCATGCAGCGGGGAGGCCATCAGAAACTCGGCCAGCGTCCCCTTGCGCGCGACCTTCCGCTGCCATTCTTCGGCGGAGACGACAACGACTGTTGGTTTTCCGTTGCGAGTAATCGTTTGTGGCGTGGATTGCGCACGCTCAATCACCTCTGAAAGCTTTGCTTTTGCTTTGGCGACCGTCCAGTTCTTTTCATCGTGCGATACGGGCTGCATTGCGCGCCTCCTGACCAGAATGATTATGATGACTATATAAATCACCGGCTTATGGACCGCAAGCGTCGCCGGAGTAGAGACGGCGTCTACAGCCCCGCCGCCTTTGTGAGATTGACCCTGAACCGGTCGCGCCTGCGCTGGTATCGCCGCGTCATCTCGGCCGACGCATGGCCGAGTTGTTTCTGGACGTAGCGCTCGTCGACCTCGGCCGAGGAGGCGAGGCCCGCTCTCAAGGAGTGACCGGAGAACAGTTTGATCCGTTCGGCCTCGGGCAGTTCGCCGCGAATGCCGGCGGCAAGAACGGTCTTCTTGATGAGGCGGGCGATCTCCTGATCCTTCAGCCGGTCCGCCCCGACGGCCTTGCCCCTGCCGGTGACGCGGCGGAACAGCGGGCCGTGGCCGATCCTGCCGAGTTTCAGCCAGGTCTCGACCGCGGCGACCGGGCAGGTGAGATCCGAGGAGCCGCGGCCGATTTCCACCTCGCGCCAGCCGGTCTTGCCGCGCAGCGTTACCAGCATCCCCTTGTCGAGGATTTCGATCCAGCCGTTGCCGTCTTCCGTCTGGTCGCGGCCGCAATCGAGCGCGACGATTTCCGAGCGGCGCAACCCGCCGGCAAACCCCATCAGCAGCATGGCGCGGTCGCGCAGACCCCGGAGTGTTCCGCGGTCGAGCGTTTCGACCATGGCGATCAGTTCCTCGGGCAGGATCGCCTCCTTCTGGCGCGGCGGGGCCGCATGGCGATTGCGAATGCCGGCGAGCACCGTGGCGATGTGGCGGTCGCGGCGATCGAGCACGAGGCCGCGCTGCGCATAGTTCCACGCGATCGCCGATAGCCGCCGCTCGATGGTGGAGACCGCGCTCGGCTTTGCCCGCGGGGCCGCTTCGCCTGCGGCGAGCGCCGTGATGTAGAGCCCGACGGTTTGCGGATCGGGGGGCAGGGTCGCAAGCTCCTTGCGCCGGCACCAACTTGAAAAATGCGCCCAGTCGGCGGCATAGGCGCGCCGCGTATTGGCCGCGCTCGAGGCGTCGACGTAACCGCGGGCGCGTTCGACCAGCGGCGCAAGATGCCCCGTCAGCGCGCCCGAAGTCCCCGCCGGCTGCAATTCATAGGCGGCGCCCGTGTCGAGAGACGGGCTGTCGTGCGGATCGGCGTCGTTTTCGGTCATCGAGGGCCTCAAAATGGGGTTTTTCTTTATAATGAGCATTATGAACGATAATGCAAGATTATCAATCATAATATGAAAAAGACAAGCTGTGCGGTTTGTGTCGAATTCAATGGCATTAACTGCTCTTATCCTGTAGCTTCGGTGCTATGGATTCGCGCGCAACCACACCTGCCAACACCGTCACGCCCACCGCGGCCATGCTGGGATGGACGAGTCCGCGCGGACGCGATGCCACCGAAGCCGATGCCGCCTTCTCCGCCGGTATCGCCCTGAAATCGCTCGATGATCTTGTCCGATCGGAACCCGCTTGGGCCGGCTGCTGGCGTTCCCGTCAGGCCCTGAAATGCGCCGCATCCGCCATCCGCCTGATCGGACGCAACGAGGACGAGGCGGCGCTGCGCGACGCCGTTCTACTCACCGCCGCCGGCGACGATCCGGGCCCCGCTGGCAAGATGGTTTTGGCCTACAAAAGGCTCGCCACCCGAAAACCCGGTTTTTCCGTAAAACAGGTCGCCGATCTTGCCGATCTGATGGGGCTCGCCTTTGACGACCAGCTCGCCGCTCTCCCGGAGCTGGCGGATACAGCGCGTCAGACCGGACGGGCCGTTCCCTTCGTGGCCACCGACCTTGTGACCGCGATCCTTGCCGTCCGCCCGGATGCCGAGCCGCTCGCTTGGGCGATGGCCGACATGATGATCGCAACCCTGCTGAAGTGGGACCGGCCCGTGCCGCTGTTGATGGCGGAGCGCTACGGCTCGTCCTTCCGGACCATTGGGGGCAGGGGACGCGTGCGCCCGGGTGAACCGGCGTTCCCCCGCGCCGTCTGCCTGGCGCTTGCCGACGGGGCCGGGGCTGCATTGCGGACCGCAGACGCGATCGCACGTCGGGCGGATGTTCTTGTGACCGTGGCCCCGAAGGTGCGGACCAAGGGCGCGGGGCCTGTCATTCAGAAACTGCTGGAGGAGGACGCCATGCCGGCGAGCGCCCCCGGCAGCAATCTCTCCCGCTGGGCCGCCTCGCGCCTGTTCGAACGGCTCGAAGGTTTTGGCGCCGTGCGTGAGCTCTCCGGCCGTTCCTCCTTCCGGATTTTTGGATTGTGACCATGACCGGAGCAGCAGATAACAGGCCGTCCCGCCGCAAGAAAGCGAATGCCGCAGATCGAAAGGCAGGAGGCGAGCGCCTCTTTGATCGGGAACTCGAGGCCCTGCCGCCTGATCTGCGTTGGCGCGAATGGATGCTCCGGGTTGAGGCGGTGATCTTCGCATCCGCCGAGCCAGTCACCCGCGAGACGCTCGCCCGCGTCGTCGGCAAGGACTGCAGCATCGACCTGCTGATCGATGATCTCCAGCAGGAGTTCACTGGCCGGCCCTACGAGATCGTCCCGGTCGCCGGCGGCTGGCAACACCGAACGCATTCGCGTTACGCCGATGCGATACAAGCTTCGAATGCTCCGACACGCGGCGCGGCAACGATGTTGTCCGAGTTCGAATCCATGGTGCTGATGGCCGTCGGCTACTTCCAGCCCATCACCCGCGCCGAACTTAGCAAAATCTTCGGCAAGGAGGTCAGCCGCGACACGATTGGCGCGCTCCGCAATGCCGTCCTCATCGGCTCCGGTCCCCGCAGCCCGACCCCCGGAGCGCCTTACACCTACGTCACGACCAAGCACTTCCTCTCCGTTTTCGGGATGGAGACGCTGCGCGATCTGCCGGATATCGAAGCGCTCGAGGATGCCGGGTTGCTCAGCAGAACCGCAGTCCAGGAGGAAGCGATGGCGACCGTGGGCGATGGCGAGGAGGAGTAGGGCTGTTGCCGGAGGGCTCGGGCGGGCATCGTAAAGTTAAAAGACCCCGGTCAAAAGCTTCGCCCTCCGCTCTCGCTTATGCTGCCTGCAGGCGTGCGATCTCATTCCACATCTGCATGGCTGCGGCTCTCAGTTCGCGGTGATGATCGGATGGAATATTGTGGCGTGGAATGTGAAAGAGATTTGCGACGGGGTCATGAATCGAAACGAACCGCTGGAGATGTCGGGCTGACTTGAAACCCTTCATGACCCGTTCTCGCCGTCGTGTCGGCTGATGGGAATTCTCCGCCCGGTTGTTCAGGCCTTTGTGCGAGCGATGCTCGACGTCGGGCATGATATCGCGCTTTGCCGCGCCATAGGATCGCAGTTTGTCGGTGATCATGACGCTCGGCGCATGCCCCTGGCCTTTGAGAAGCTTTCGCATCAGGCGTTTGGCGGCCTTGGCATTGCGGCGGCTTTGCACCAGAACGTCGAGAACGAAGCCATCCTGATCGACAGCCCGCCACAGCCAGTGTTTCTTGCCGCCAATGGAGATGACGACCTCATCGAGGTACCATTTGTCGCCGAGCCTGCCGGCGGATCGCCTCCGGATATCATTGGCGAAATGCCTGCCGAATTTCTCCACCCAGAGGCGTACGGTCTGGTGCGAAACGATGACCCCACGCGCCGCCAGCAGGTCTTCGACCATGCGCAGACTGAGTGGAAAACGAAGATAGAGCCAGACGGCATGAGCAATCACCTCGGCTGGAAACCGGTGGCGGCGATAAAGGGGATCACGGCCTGTCATGGCCCGTTATTCACACATCAACTTCCACATTCCGTTAAGTTGACGATGCCCGAGGCAGGCCCTGATGAACGCGTCTTTGCCACCCGTGCGCCCGCCGCGTTTGTTCGCCTTTTTGATACGGCAAGAACCTTTCCCTATGTCTCCGAACGGGAGCCAGGCGCCAAGGGGCGGCGGATCCATGTGCCTCAGGGGCGTATGCCGGGTGGCGGATCGTCTATCAACGGAATGATCTATATTCGAGGCGATCGGCAGGATTTTGACGACTGGCAGCAACCCGGTTGGTCCTATGCCGACGTGCTTCCCTATTTTATCCGTTCGGAGGCGAATGAAAGGCTCTCGGATCGCTATCACGGCACGGAGGGGCCGCTATCGGTGGTCGATATCCCTCATCGGCATCCGATCAACGCGGCCTTTGTACTGGCAGCCCAACAGGCGGGGTTGCCGTATAACCACGACTTTAACGGAGAGACGCAGCTCGGCGTGGGTTGGTTTCAAGTTACACAGCGCGGCGGCGAGCGCGCATCGACGGCACGTGCGTTTCTGCGGCCGGCGATGTCGCGTGGCCAGATTCGCCTGGAGCTTGAGGCGACCGTCGAGCGCGTTGTTATCGAGGATGGCCGCGCTGCCGGCGTGGTCTGGCAGAAGGGTGGCCGGCAACAGGCACGGGCGTCAAAGGCCGTCATTATCAGCGCCGGCACGATGGGATCGCCCAAGGTCTTGATGTTATCCGGGATCGGCCCCGCCGCGCAGCTTGCAGCGCACGGTATCGACGTTGTGCGCGACCTCCCGGTCGGTCGAAACTATCAGGATCACCTCCAGGCTCCCAATTATTACGCCACCCGTGAACCGATCAGCCTGCTCGGGCAGGACAAGGGATTGAAGGCTGCGCGTCATGGCCTGCAATGGCTGCTCACGCGCACCGGCCTCTTGACATCCAATGTTGGTGAAGTCGCTGCCTTTGCAGACACGACCGCTGCCGGACGCGCGGATGTTCAGATCCATTCGTTTCCGATCTTCGTTCCCGATCATGAACGCGCCCCGCCCGAGGGGCATGGTTTCTCGATTGCACCGTGCGACATCCGGCCTCATTCGCGCGGCGAGGTTCTCCTGCGTTCGTCTGATCCTTCCGCACAGGTCAGGATCGTTGCCAATGCGCTTGCCGATGATCGGGACGTTGCAACGCTGGTGCGCGGGCTGAAACTTGTACGCAGGATTGCCAGAATGCCGGCGATGGCCGCACTCATAGAGCGGGAACTCATTCTTGATGCAGGTGACGATGCACCCGATGCGGTTCTTGCCGATTACATTCGCGACTATGTCAAGACGGTCTATCATCCGGTCGGCACGTGCCGCATGGGAGAGGGGCCTGAAGCCGTGGTTGATGCAAATTTGAAGGTGCATGGGACCGAAGGGCTGTATGTGGTCGATGCCTCGGTGATGCCCGCGATCACGTCCGGCAATACCAATGCACCAACGATCATGATTGCGGAGAAGGCGGCAGATATGATCCGGGAAAAAACGGCGCCAGCCCCCGCTACCCTTAAGGAGTAAACAATGCAGGTTTCCCTTGCCAAGCACACGATCACTGCCGAAGCTGCGCAGGCACTCGCCCGGGCGGCGATAGAAGCCGCGCGGGCACGGGGGCTTTCTGTGGGCGTTTGTGTGACCGATGCCGAAGGTGCACCCATGGCGCTTCTGCGAATGGACGGGGTTGGCGCACCGATTGTCGATTTCTGCTCTGAGAAGGCCTACACGGCTGCCGTCACCGGGGCGGCAACACGCGATTTCCACGCACACATCACATCCACCCCTTCGCTGGCGATGGGCATGACCGGGCGGCCGAGGTTTTTGGTCTGGGGCGGCGGAGTTCCTGTCTGCTCCGATGAACACGTCATCGGCGGAATCGGCATATCAGGCGGGACGGAGGACGAGGACATCGAGATTGCTTCTGAAGCTCTAAAGGCAATGGGTTTCGAGTAGGTTCTGTTGCAAACTCTTCGCTAACCGACGACCGATAATCATCTCTTGAGATTTTGGGAGATGACAATGTTAAAAGGCTGGCATTTCGACCAGCCTGTAGAAATGTAGGGACCTGGGAGACATCCGTTTTATTGTGTTTCAACAGCAAGGATGAAGATCATGATGAAACCCAGACGAGCCGCTTCTCAATCATCGGCGCGGAGGCCAATACCCACCGATTTATTGTGCTGTGATCCACCTCGAAACCGCGCTCCCGGAACATATCTTCCAGGTCCCGATAGCTGAGTGGATATCACAGGTCCCAGGTAACCGCCTGCAAGATCAACCGTGCCTCAAAATACCACCCCTTGAAATCATCCTTCGCCTGGCGCTTCAGCTTTTCCGCTATCGCATTCAAAATCATCGGTACGCTCCGCAACATCTGGAGCGTCAAAATCTCTTCCGATGGTCAATATAAGGTTAAGCACGAAAATTTGCGACAGGCCCCGCGATCGCTTCAAGCTCTTCGATCAGCACATGGAGCTCGCGCGAAACGGAAGCGTTTGCCCGAAGCGAGATGCCGACGGGACCGCCGAGGAGTTCGTTGCGAACCGGCAGTACCGTCAGCGATCCCGCCGAAAGCTCGGCTGCGACCACACCTTGCGAGATGAACCATATCGTATCGGAGGTTTCGACCACGCGGCGGCCGAAGGTATGGGAGACATTCTCATAGGCGGGCGTCGGCATGGCGAGCCCCAGCGATTGTATGAAGGCGCGCACCGAGGCGTAGATCACCGCGCCTGACGGCGGCAGCATCAGCGGAAAGCGCAGAAAATCCTCCGCCGACCAGGATCGTCCGTCCAGGGGATGGCCGGGCCGGATCACCGGCACGACGCGCTCCCAGTATAATTGCCGGAAGGTGAGGCCGTGGCCGCCACCCGTCGGTGGCATGCGCCCCACGACAATGTCGAGCGCGCCCTCTCGCAATTGCGAGAGCAGCAGCCAGTTGGGGCCGGTCGAAACCCTGAGCGTTGCGGCCGGGTGGCGCTTGCGGAACGCCTCGGCCGCATCAGGGAACAATTCGCTCGCCGCTGTCGGCAACACGCCGGCGGCGATCCGGAAGGTCTTCGCAGCGCCGCCTTGCAGCAGCGTCTGGGCGCGCGACAGTTCGGCAAGCGCCGTGCCGGCCGATTGCTGGAGCAGCCGCCCGCTCGGCAGCAGCGTCAGTCGTCTGCCGCTGCGGTCGAACAGCGCCGTCCCCATCATCTCTTCAAGCTCCTGGATGGTTTTCGAGGCCGCCGGCTGACTGATCTTCAAGGCATCGGCGGCGGCTGACAGACTGCCCAGACGGGCGGTTTCCAGAAAGCAGTTCAGATGCCGGAGGCGCAGGCGTGGATGAAGCATCATATAACCCTCAAGCTATATATTTTGTGTTCTTTTATAATTTTATTCCCATTTCGGCTATGGCAGAGTTGCGATCGGAGGATTGGAAATGCTGACGATTTCGAGCGGTGATACGTACATCAATGTCCGCGATGAAGGCCCCAGGACCGGCCGGGTACTGGTGTTTGCCAATTCGCTTGGCACCGATATGCGGGTGTTCGACGCCCTCCTGCCACTGTTGCCGCAGGGCTTGCGGCTGGTGCGTTTCGACAAGCGCGGCCACGGGCTGTCGGATGCGCCGCCACACCCCTACGCCATGGAAGATCTCGTCGGCGACGCGGAAAACATCTGCGCGGCGCTCGGACTTTCCGAAATCACGTTCATCGGTCTTTCGATTGGCGGGCTGATCGGCCAGGGCCTCGCCGCCCTGCGACCGGACCTGGTGAAGGCGCTGGTGCTGATGGATACAGCGGCGAAGATCGGCACAGCAGATATGTGGCAGAGCCGCATAGAGACGGCGCTCGGGCCCGGCATAGAGACGATGGCCGATGGCGTGCTGCAGCGCTGGTTTACCGAGAGTTTCCGCACGGATTCCCCTGAATTTCCGGCCTGGCGCAACATGCTGCTGCGCACCCCGGCTGAAGGCTATGCCGGGTGCTGCGCGGCGATCAGCGGTGCGGATTATACCGAAGCCACACGCGCGCTGAGGCTGCCGGTGCTGGCGCTTGCAGGCGATCAGGATGGATCGACGCCGCCCGATCTGGTGCGCCAGACCGCGGAACTCTGCAATGCTGACTTCCAAATCATTGCCGGCGCGGGCCATCTGCCCTGCGTCGAAAAACCCGCCGAGACGGCGCGGCTGATCGCCGATTTTCTGAAAAGGACCGGTTGATGAACGAACGCTACGACAAGGGCATGCAGGTGCGCCGCGCGGTTCTGGGCGATGCCCATGTCGACCGCGCCGAAGCCGACAGAACCGAATTCGACGCGCCGTTTCAGCGCCTGATCACCGAAGGCGCCTGGGGCACGGTCTGGGCCTCGGACGGTATTACGCCGCGCGAGCGGTCGATGCTGACGCTGGCGCTGCTCGCCGCGACCGGCAATTTTTCAGAAATCCCGATGCATATCCGCGCCACCGCCCGCACCGGAGCCAGCAAGCGTGATGTGCAGGAGGCGTTTCAGCATGTTGCGATCTATGCCGGCGTTCCGCGCGCCAACCACGCGCTGAAACTCGCCAAGGAGACATACAAGGAAATGGAGGATCCATCCGATGACTGATCTGGGACCGCTGATCCCGCGCGACCGTGCGGCGCATCCGCCCGCCTATGACCCCGGCTACAAGACCTCGGTCACGCGCTCGCCCAACCTGCCGCTGCTTTCGCTCGAAAGCGGCCCGACGGAGGAAACCGGCCCGGTCTTCGGCCATGGCCGTTTCGGCGCTCTCGACAATAATCTGATCCTCAACTGGACCAAGGGCGAGGCGCCGGCGATCGGCGAGCGCATTCTCGTTCACGGCCATGTGCTGGATGAAAACGCGAAGGCTGTGCCGCACACGCTTGTCGAAATCTGGCAGGCCAATGCTGGCGGACGCTACCGCCACAAGAAGGACAGCTACCTCGCGCCGCTCGACCCCAATTTCGGCGGCTGCGGACGCACGCTGACGGATGAGAACGGCTACTACCAGTTCCTCACCATCCGCCCCGGCGCCTATCCCTGGCCGAACCGCGGCAATGACTGGCGGCCGATGCATATCCATTTGTCGATCTTCGGCCACAGCTTCGGCCAGCGGCTGATCACCCAGTTGTATTTCGAGGGCGACCCTCTGATTCCGCTCTGTCCGATCGCCAACACCGTAAAGGATCGCGGCCAGCTCGACAGCCTTGTTGCGCCACTCGACCTTGGCGCATCGCGACCGCTCGATTTTCTCGCCTACAAGTTCGATATCGTGCTGCGCGGCCGGCGCCAGACCATGTTCGAGAACAGACTGGAGGGAATGTGACATGACCCAGAAACTGAACAGGCTGCGCGAAACCGCGTCCCAGACCGCAGGTCCCTATGTCCATATCGGAATGATGCCGACCCATGCGGGCAATGCCGGTTATTACGACGAGGAGTTCGGTGCAGAAGCCTTCGAGGAGGGTGCGGCAGGCGAGATCATCGAGATCTCCGGCTCGGTCTATGATGGAACCGGCTATGCGCTGCGCGATGCGCTGATCGAAAGCTGGCAGCCGGATGCCAACGGCAAATTCGCCGGCCAAGATGGCGCGGATCCGAAGGTTTCCGGCTTCTGCCGGTTTGCCGCCGATGCCGTGAGCGGGGAATTCATGCTGCGCACGATCAAGCCTGGCCCCGTCCGCCACCGCTCCGGCGCGCTCCAGGCCCCGCATATTGCGCTCTGGATTGTGGCGCGCGGCATCAATATCGGCCTGCAGACGCGAATCTATTTCGAGGACGAGGACAATTCGGAAGACCCGATCCTTGGCCGCATCGAGTTTCGCCCGCGCGTGGAGACGCTGATCGCGAAGAAGACGGGCGCGGGCAAATACCGCTTCGATATCCGGCTTCAAGGCGAGGGCGAAACGGTGTTTCTGGATATGTAAACGCCGATCGGCGCTTGCGCTTCCCGTCGTTTCGCGGCCTTGCGGGGCGGAAGAACTTAAGGGATGCGTCTGTTCCTCACGGGCGATAGAGCATCGGGCGATCAATCGGCATCGCCCGATGCTTCGGATTGTTTGTTGTACCGCGTCGGGTTGACGAAACCGGATTCCACTTTTTCGGTCGACGCTCTAAGGTGAGATCATGACGGCAAGTGTTTTCGATGACCCCTGGCTAGGGGGCCTCTTCGGCGACGGCGAGAGCGCCGCGATCTGGTCGCATGAACGGCGGCTTTCGCACATGCTGGCTTTCGAGGCCGCATGGGCGAGAGCGCTTGGCGCCTGCGGGCTGGCCGATGCCAAGATCGCCGAAAAGGCGGCGGCGGCCATTCTTGCGGCGAAGATCAATGACGATGACATTCGCGCCGGCACGGCCGCAGACGGCGTGCCGGTGCCTGCTCTGGTGCGGGCGCTGAAAACTTTGGCGGGTGACGCCGCAGTCCACACCGGCTCAACCTCGCAGGATGTGATGGACACGGCCTTAGCGCTGGCGCTGAAGGAAACCTCCGATCTGATCGCGGCCCAGATGTCTGCGCTTTCTGATGCGCTTGGCGAACTGGAGGCCCGCTTTGGCGGCAATCCTCTCATGGGCCGCACCCGGATGCAGGCTGCACGGGAAATCACGGTCGCCGACAGGATATCCGCATGGCGCGAACCGCTTGCCGAACATGCCGAGCGCCTCGCCGCGCTACGCCCGAGGGTCGAGCGCGTTCAGGTCGGCGGCGCTGCCGGCGATCGCAGGGCGCTCGGTGAAAAGGCGCAGGTCGTGACCGATCACGTGGCCGCAAGTCTCGGGCTTCATCCAACGACACGCTCATGGCAGGTGGGCCGCGACGGTATTGTGGACTATGCCGGCTTTCTCTCGCTCGTGTCGGGCACGCTCGGAAAGATCGGTCAGGATGTCGCGCTGATGGCGCAGCAGGGCATCGATGAGATCGCGCTTTCCGGTGGCGGCGGTTCCTCGGCCATGCCGCACAAGCAGAACCCGGTTCTGGCCGAGCTTCTGGTGACGCTGGCCCGCTTCAACGCGGTGCAGGTTTCCGGCATGCACCAGGCCCTGATTCACGAACAGGAGCGCTCCGGCGCGGCCTGGTCGCTCGAATGGATGATCCTGCCGCAAATGGCCGCAGCCACCGCCAGATCGCTTTCGGCGTGTTTGGCAGTGGCGGCAAATGTGGAGCGGATGGGTACGGTCTGAAGCTTTCGGGCGTCCGTCACGGTCCATACAAGACGTTCTATAATCGCTTCATCCGCTGGATCCGGCTGAGTGTGTTTGATGGCATCTTCGCGAAGTTAGCCGGAGAGGGGCCAAAACGCTCCCTTATACATTAAGCCAAATCTGTCTAAGAGCCGGATTCAAAAGTTCATGATGGGAAACAATATCGTGCGAGGCGTCTGGTCATTACCCTGATGCTTGCGATGTTGACCCATGCTGTGGCGCTTGCGATGGACTTTTCCCAATCTTTGGCCAGTCGACGGCATCGACCGAACCAGCCGAAGGTGCGCTCAACCACCCATCGGCGGGGCAGAACCTCAAAGCCTTTCGCTGTGTCGGAGCGCTTGATGATCTCAACGTTCCATTGGCCGCATCCGCGCAGCGCCTTTCGCAACTTTTGCCCGGCATAGCCGCCATCTGCGAAGACATGGCGCAGCCAGGGGAAACGGTAGCGGATGGCTTTCAGGACATCGGGCGCACCGTCACGGTCCTGGATATCAGCGGCATGGACAAGCACGAACAGCATCAGACCGAGCGTATCGGTGATGATGTGGCGCTTGCGGCCCTTGATCTTCTTGCCGGCGTCGTAGCCCGAAACCCCGCCACTTTCGGTGGTCTTGACGCTCTGGCTGTCGATGACACCGGCCGTGGGCGAGGCCTCACGCCCCTCCAGTTCGCGCGTAGCGCAGACAAGCAGATGGTTGATGGTCTGCCAAAGGCCGATATCGCGCCATCCATAGAAATAGCCTCGCACCGTGGAGACCGGAGGAAAATCCTTCGGCAGGGCCCGCCATTGGCTGCCGCTGCCCGCAATATAAAGGATCGCGTTCACCACCTCCCTCATGTTCGTTTTCCGTGGCCGCCCACCGGGCTTGGCCGACGGTATCAGTGGAGCAATTACAGCCCACTCACGATCCGTCAAATCGGTTGGATAGCGAAGGCGATCACGGTTATGCTGCAGGCGGGTGATATCAGTCCAGGGCATGCGATCCTCCACGTTCTTGGCAGAGGTGGTTGAATCACATCCTTCTGATATCACTCAATAACTTTTAAATCCGGCTCTCAAAGGCGTTGAGACGAAACACCGCGCATGCCGTCGGCATAATGCCGCTCTCCCTGCCTGCGCAGACGTGTCATCCTATGGTCAGGAACACCGGCCAGCAGATCCTCGGGAAGATCGACATGTTGCAGGTATTCCAACCGCTCAAGAAGACGGTTGGCCGACAAAGAGTTCGAACCAAGCTCGAACTGACGCAGCCACACGAATGGCGTCACCCGATCGTCAGTTGTCTCCTCGAGCAATGCAAGCAACTTTTCCCGGATCGGCATGGGCAACCGATCGGCAATCCGTGTCTCGATTTGACGCTCGGCATCGACCAGAGCCTGGCGCAAAGCCGCTCGGTCGTGGATGTTGCGGGAAGAACCGTGCGGGCGCGCCGGCATTTGGCTATGAAGCGACGAACAATGTCCTCATTTGACACCGCTAGTTCGGCTTCCCGGAACAGTCAGTCCTTCAACTCGCGTGCTCCGTGTCCGCAGAACTAGCGGAATCCATAGAGCGACCGCAACTCGGCAAGATGCTCGTGCCGCGTTTCCTCACGAGAGGCATAATCAACGAGATCGTCGGCACCAAGGGAGAGTTGTGCTCCGATGAACTCCACCACCTCGGTCCGTATCAGTTCGCCCGAAGCCAGCACCCGGCCGGGATAGCGCACGACGCACAGTTGCAAGGCTAAGCCGAACCTGTTGTGAGCACGTCGGCGTTGCCTGATGTGGCCGAAGCTTGTCGTCGATGCCGAACTGACGCTGGCGACCGGGCTGGCCGAGCGCGAGGCAGCCCTTGCCATGCTCGACCGGCGAAGCACAAAAAGCCGACGCATCACGCTTGCCACCGACAAGGCTTATGATGTCGAAGCCGTTGTCGGGAGCTCGCGCGCCCGCAAGGTCACGCCGCATATCGCCATCAACGGCAGTATTTCCAGGACCGTCAAGCTCCGTAAAACCGCCGTCGACAAGCGCACGATGCACCATCTCGGCTACGGCATAAGCCTGCGCTGCCGCAAGCGCACCGAAGAGGTGTTCAGGATCAAGGCGCAGGCCGGTTTCGCCAAAGTAAAGGTCCGGGGAAGGCCGAAAGTCGCCGCCGTCTTTGGATTCGCCATCGCGGCCTATAACCTTGTCAGACTGCTGAAGCTTCTTGCACTAGCCGCCGCATAGGCCGCCGCCCAGCCACCAAGGACCAAGTGCCAACACAGGCGACCGAAGTCAGCAACCGCATCAAACGCAATTCCCAGCCGAATACGCCACCAAAACAGCCAACCCAACCGTTTTGCAACAGCCTGCTAAACTGAATCGAACTTGATCGAATGGTAAAAAAAAGGCGAGCGTAGAGCTGCAATCCCAATGTCGCCTGCCGCTTTTTTGACCTCAGGTGCCAGCTCTGCCATATGCGCTTTCGTCATGCGCACTGAGGGGCCCGCTACGCTCAAAGTACCGATACATTGCTTGCTCGATACGTGCAGAACCGGGACCGCTATTGCTGAAGTTCCCGGTTCAAAGACCTCGTGTATCTCGGAGTACCCCAATCGCCGCGCGTCTGCGACATAATTCATTACCTCTGCCAGTGATTTTGGCGCTTTTGGACCATGGCCAGGCCGAATACCTTGCTTGGCAACTTGCTGAAGTGCCAGGTCTTCCGGCATCGTGGAAAGATATGCGAACCCGTTCGAGGTAGCACCCAGATATACTTCGGGCTCTTCTTCAGGATTGTACTGCAGTCCTCGGCGTGATCCTCGTGCTTTTGCGGTTCGCATGAGCCGCTCTCCTTCCACGACACATAGCATTGCGAGCTCTCCCGATTCCTCAGCGAGCCGGTCCAAGATCGGCAAGATGAGATCGGTTATGCCGGTGCCAATCTGGTGAATAAGCGCGAGCGAAGACAGTTTGACTGTTAGGCTGTAGAGACCGCGCTCGTGCTCCTGGCGCACATAACCCATTTCACGCAGATCATTGAGCAGCCGATGGGTTGCGCTCCTGGCGATCGTCAGCTGCCCGGATATGTCCGCCAGAGGCAGCCCGTCTGCGTGGCACGCCAACAATTCGATGATGGATAGGGCACGGTCGCGTGATGACATGTTCGCTCCTTGTTTAGTGGAACATTGTCTCAATTGGAACAAAACGGCAAGTGGCTTGACATAAGATAAATGATATGTGATTTGGAACATGTTCCAGATTCTAAGGGAGGGTTGAAGATGGCACAAGAAGGCCGAGAGGTGACGGGGCGGACGCGGCTTTACGTTGTCATCGGAGATCCCGTCACCCAAGTCCGGGCCCCCGAACGCCTGAACCCCTTATTCGTCCAGTCCGGGATCGACGCCATCATGGTTCCCCTGCACGTCGATCAGGTTCAGTTGGACGACCTGCTGCCAGCTTTGATGCGCTCGGAAAATCTTGATGGCATCCTTGTCACGATTCCCCACAAATTTGCTGTCTGTCGCCACGTATCAAGGGTCGGCTCAGCGGCGGAAAAGGCAGGGTGTGCGAACGCCCTGCGCCGCACCAGCCAAGGCTGGGAAGCAGAAAATTTCGATGGTGCGGGTTTTGTCGAAGGGCTCGCAGCTAGCCATTTTCATTCTGCCGGCAAACGAATCCTGATTGCGGGTTGCGGTGGCGCCGGCGCTTCGATCGCTGCTAGCTTGCTCGGCGTAAAGCCGCAGTCCATCGACTTGTTCGACGTCCAGCTCGACAGGAGTCGCAGGCTTGCCGAGCGGCTCTCGAACACCGCGACTTCGGTCCGTGCGTTGGACGGATTATCCGGTCCCTTGGCTTATGATCTGATCATCAATGCCACCCCGCTCGGTTTGGATCCCGACGATCCGTTGCCAATCCCGGTTGAACAGATTGAGAGAGGCTTGGTGGCCGATGTCATCATGAAGCCCCGCGAAACCGCGCTGCTCAAGCGCGCGCGGGAACGAGGGCTTGGCGTCCACCTCGGCGTTCATATGCTGGATGCTCAGATCAAGATGTACAGCGCGTTTTTCGGGTTGACGAATGAGGCGCAACATATGGGGGCCCGGCAATGAATTACCACTTCGATTTTATGGTCTTGTGGCCCTATTGGCCCCAACTCCTTTGGGGCTGCTTGATGACGTTGTGGCTCGCGACCTTATCGGTTGTCTCGGGTTTTTTGGTTGGGCTGTTGACGGCTGTCATTCGCGACAGTTCGGTTGCACCGCTTCGGTGGCTGGCGATCGGCTATGTCGAGCTGATCCGCAATACGCCTTTTCTGCTCCAGATATTCTTTATTTTCTTTGGCTTGCCGTCCGTTGGTATCAGCCTCAATCCCTGGCCGGCGGCGGTTTTGGCGTTGTCTTTGAATTGTGGCGCGTTTTCCTCCGAGATTATTCGACAAGGCATTGCCGCTATCCCGCGCGGGCAATTGGAGGCCGGCCGTGCGCTTGGACTCAGCGCGCCCCAGATTTTCCAGTTCATTGTCCTCAAGCCCGCGTTGCGGATCATCTTTCCTGCACTGGCGGGCCAGTTCATTCTCGCCCTGCTCACGACCAGCATCGCGTCCTCAATATCGGCTGAGGAATTGACCTCCGTTGCCCAGTCCATCGACACCGTCACATTCAGGAGCTTCGAAATATATCTCGTGATCACGCTTCTATACTTCGGACTATCCTACGTTTTCGCCTCTGTATTCAAGGCTATAACGAAAATATTCTTCTCGTACCCGTAAAGTGAGGCGCAAGGCATGGTTTTCATTCAAAAATTCGATGCATCGGCGGTCCTCCTTATCCTTTCTGGGCTGTGGTCAACGATCGCACTCTCGCTCATTGCCTTTGGCGTTGGCGGACTGATGGGGCTGGTGGTGGCCCTGCTGCGGACCAGTGGTGCCAGACTGCTCGAAAAACTGGCGACGGCCTATATCGATTTTTTTCAGGGTACGCCGTTGCTGCTTCAGCTTTTTCTTGCCTACTACGGCCTACCGCTCTTGGGCATAAGGGTCAGCCCCTGGGTCGCTGTTACGGTAGGCTTGATGCTGCATGCGAGCGCCTATCTTGGGGAAATCTGGCGTGGCGGGATCCAAGCAGTGCCAAAGGGGCAATCAGAGGCGGCGTCCGCTTTGGGGTTGTCCTACTTCCATCGGCTCAAGAGCGTGGTGTTGCCCCAGGCGATCCGGTTGTCACTAGCGCCAACCGTGGGATTTTCGGTTCAGTTGATCAAGGGCACGTCTCTGGCAGCCATCATTGGGTTTGTTGATCTGACGCGTTCGGCCCAGATCGTTTCAAACACCACTTACCAACCTCTGCTCGCCTATGGCGTGGCCGGTATCTTCTATTTCGCATTGTGCTTCCCGTTGTCCTACTTCAGCGCCCGATTGGCCAAGAAGTACAACCAAGCTTCTTAAGCGGATGATCCGCAAAACTGGAGGAAAAGCCTATGACTACATGCATCTTTAAAAACGTTTGGGCAAAGGCGCGCCCTCACGTCGTCTCACTTGCCATTGTCGGCATTGCGACCCTGGGGCTAGCGTCAGGAGCGGCGGCGCAAAAAACGGTGCAGGAGATAAAAGACTCGGGCGTGCTGCGTATTGGCTCCCAGGTTTCTCAGGTGCCCTGGGGCTTCACGGATGCGACCGGCACGCTTACCGGCTTTGACATTGAACTATCGCGGATGGCGGCCGAAGATCTTGGGGTGGAGCTCGAGACGACGCCGGTCACATCATCCAACCGGGTCGCGACGCTTTTGACCGGTCAGGTCGATGCTCTTGCTGCGGTCATGGGCATTTTTGAGGACCGTCAAAAGGTAGTCCTGTTCTCGCGCCCCTACGTCAACAACGACACTGTCTTTATTGGCCGCGCCGATATAGATGTTTCGGGTTATGACGAACTTTCGGGGCTTCGTGTCGGAGTTCCGCGTGGCACGCCGCAGGACATAGGGCTGACCAAAGTCAGCCCTAAAGGCGCGGTCATCCAACGCTTTGATGATGATGCCACAACCGTCCAGGCACTGTTGTCCGGGCAAGTCGACGTGATCGGCGGCGCATCTACGCAGCTTGGCAATATCGAACAGGTTGCCGGTCCCGACCGGTTCGATCAAAAGTTCGTCGTCGCTCGAGCCTTCAACGCTTTTGCCGTTCGGCCCGAAGATCGGGAACTGGCGGATTATCTCAGCGACTTTGTGGCTCGCAAGATCGAAAGCGGGGAGCTTGCTGAACTCTATAGCCAATGGATTGGCGGCGAGCTTGCGGATTTGCCCACCACCGGCGAAGGCCCGGACGCTCTTCCGATCAGCGTCAAATAACCCAAACGTTTCATACTGCGGGGAGGACACCTGCCGCCCCGCAGCCAACCTTTGAGGCTTAGCATGCAAACTAGCGCAGATCAGAGCTTAACCAGAGACCGGCACCAGTTGGGTGGGCCGGGCGAAACCATCATCTCCATTGAGGCACTCAATAAATTTTACGGCAGTTTTCACGCCCTCAAGGATATCAACCTCAAAGTCGCCGAGCGCGAGAAACTGGTGATCTGCGGACCGTCGGGTTCGGGCAAATCGACGCTCATTCGCTGTATCAATCACCTTGAGGTTTTTCAAAAAGGCCTGATCACGGTCGACGGAAATGAACTCACCTCGGTGGCTCGCAACGTCGACGCCGTCCGTGCCGAAGTGGGCATGGTTTTCCAGCAGTTCAATCTGTTCCCCCACCTTACTGTGCTTGAGAACTGTATGTTGGCGCCCCTGAAGGTGAGAAGGAAGACCAATGCGGAAGCGCGTGAGATCGCCATGAAATTTCTCGAGCGCGTCCGAATTCCCGAACAGGCTGGGAAGTATCCCGCAGAGCTCTCCGGCGGGCAACAACAGCGTGTCGCAATCGCTCGCGCGTTGTGCATGTCTCCCAAGATCATGCTGTTTGACGAACCGACTTCGGCGCTGGACCCCGAAATGGTCCGCGAAGTGCTCGACACAATGGTGGGCTTGGCGGAGGAAGGCATGACCATGCTCTGTGTCACCCATGAAATGGGCTTTGCGCGCAGCGTTGCCGACCGGGTCATATTCATGGCCGATGGCGAAATCGTTGTTGATGCGCCTCCCCCCCAGTTTTTCGACGATCCGGACAATCCGCGGTTGCGCGATTTTCTGGGTCAGATCCTTCACTAGTAACTTTTGACAGACAGAGAATGAGGCTCAAGGCATGTTGCCTGGACAGTTTTTTGACGACATCGATGAAGGTTCTGTCCACTGGACGCCAGGGATCACTGTGACGGAAACCCATATCCTGAATTACGCAGGGATCACCGGAGATTTCTCACCCGTGCATGTCGATGAGACCTTCGCGCGAAGCACAGATTTCGGTGGGCGGATCGCACATGGTCTCTTGGGCCTGAGTTTGACCGACGGGCTCAAGGTTCAGGCCACGTTATTTCGCGTAGGCGTTGCTTTGTCCTGGTCGTGGACATTCAAGCTTCCCATTCGCGCTGGCGATACAGTCCGCGTTCGCCTCGAAATAATCAGCAAGCGGATATCAAAGAGCAGACCGAACATGGGCATTTTTGCCATTGCCGTCGATCTGGTTAACCAGCGCGACGAAGTCGTCCAGAAAGGCGAGCATCACCTCATGGTCCCCCGGCGCCCGGAACTCCTGTCGGAGGAGAATTAATGGTGCGCGACAAATTTGTTACCGCAGATCAAGCCGCAGCCATGATCCCCGACGCCGCCACTGTGGCGTTGATTGGCGGGGGCGGCGGGTTGATGGAGCCGAACAGGGTGTTTCGGGCTATCTCCCATAGGTTCAAATCTGAAGGCCGCCCTGCAGCCTTGACCGTGGTTCACGCACTGGGGATTGGCGACAAAAAGACCGAAGGCATGAACCATTTTGCCCATCAGGGAATGGTCAAAAGGGTGATCGGCGGGCATTGGGTCTGGTCGCCTCAAATGCAGCGCCTGGCGCGGGACAACGCCATCGAGGCTTATGTCTTGCCCAGCGGTTGCGTCATGCAGCTTTATCGGGAAATTGCCGCGAAGCGTCCGGGGCTGTTCACCCATGTCGGCTTGGGAACGTTTGTCGATCCGCGTCAAAACGGAGGAAAGATGAATGAGGCCGCCAAGGATGATTTGGTGGAGGTCGTCCAGGTCGGGGGATCGGAGTTGCTCTGGTACAAGTCCTTCGGGATTGATGTCGCAATCATTCGCGGTTCGTTCGCCGACGCAGATGGCAACATCTCTCTCGATCAGGAAGCGGCCAACATAGACGTCTACGCAGCCGCGTTGGCGGCGCACAATTCGGGGGGCATCGTCATTGCTCAGGTAAGAACGGCAGTGGCGCGCAACTCCCTGTCGGCGCGCGCCGTGCGAGTACCCGGAGCCATCGTCGACGCTGTCGTTGTCGATCCCGACCAGAAAATGAGCTATGCCTTGGACTACGACCCCGCCGTGTCGGGAGAAATCCGTCCTCCCGCTGATCACGTTTTGCCATCGCTCGGCCAGGATGTACGCGCTTTAATTGCCCGTCGCGCCTACCAGGAACTGCGCGAAGGGGCTGTTATCAACTTTGGCGTGGGGATTGGTGAAGGCGTGGCCAGCCTGATTGCCGAAAAAGGTGAGCAGGACCGCTATTACCAAACCATCGAGCACGGGACGTACGGCGGCGCGTTGATGGTGGGGGACCTATTTGGTTACGCGCGGGGCGCATCGGCCATGATCGATGGTCCATCACAGTTTGACTTTTACTCCGGTGGCGGGCTCGATATCGCGTTTTTGGGTTTCGGCGAGTGCGACGCCATAGGCAATATCAATGTTTCCAAGCTGGGCGGGCTGACGGTCGGGCCTGGCGGGTTTATGGACATTGCCCAAAATGCGAAGCGTGTGGTGTTTTGTGGCACATTCGATGCCAAGGGCGGCAAGTCGCAAATCCTCAGGGGCGCGCTGAAACTGGAGCGCACGGGCGCGGTTCGCAAGCTTGTCGATAAGGTCGAGCAGGTGACTTATTCAGCCCAAAGCGCCCTTGAGCGCGGCCATAGCGCAATTTTGGTCACTGAACGTGCGGTGTTCGAATTTACGCGGCAAGGCGTGGTTCTCAAGGAAATTGCCCCCGGTATTGATCTTAAGACGGACGTTCTGGACCAAATGGGGTTTGAACCTTTGATTCCCACCCCCCCGCAAGCGATGGCGCCGGAGCTATTTTGTGGAGATTTGAACTAATGAAGTACATCAATCTCGGAGCCACGGGGCTGAAAGTTTCGAAGATTTGCCTTGGTTGCATGAGTTATGGCGACCCTTCTAAAGGAGAACATGGGTGGGTCTTGGACGAGCAGCAAGGTCGTCCGTTCCTGAAAGCGGCCCTCGATGCCGGGATCAATTTTTTCGACACCGCCAATATCTACTCTGATGGCGCCAGCGAAGAGGTTTTGGGCCGAGCAATCAAAGACTTCGCCGTGCGGGACGATGTGGTTCTGGGTACCAAAGTGCATGGCAAGATGCGCGCCAACGTCAATGGCGGTGGGCTCTCCCGCAAGGCAATCTTTGCCGAGGTGGATGCCAGCCTAAGACGTCTTGGAACCGATTTTGTCGATGTATTGCAGATCCATCGTTGGGATCACGAAACGCCTATTGAGGAAACGCTTGAGGCTCTGGACGTTGTCGTCCGTCAGGGCAAGGCGCGCTATCTCGGTGCATCCTCGATGCATGCCTGGCAATTCATGAAAGCCCTGGGGCTCCAACGCGCGAACGGGTGGACGCAATTCATCATGATGCAAAATCATGTGAACCTTTTGTACCGGGAAGAGGAACGGGAAATGCTTCCTCTGTGCCGGTCGGAGGGGATTGGCGTGACCCCTTGGTCCCCGCTGGCTCGCGGTCGCCTGACGCGCGCTCAAGACGACAATCGAGAAAGCGCGCGATATGCCGCTGATAACGTTGGTGCGCGATATTACGCGAAGGCCGGCGAAGCCGATAGTGAGATCATTGCGAGAGTCGGCGAACTTGCCGCGCGCCGGGAACGATCACGCGCGCAAATTGCTCTGAGCTGGCTTCTCCATAAGCCCGGCATTTCCGCCCCTGTCGTTGGGGCCACCAAACCTCACCATCTTGAGGCTGCTCTCGCTGCGGTGGATCTGTCGCTTGAGCCTGAGGAGATCGCCTACCTCGAAGAGCCTTATGTGCCTCGACCAATTTCAGGACATAGTTGAGCCCCCCATGAAAACCGCGATAGCGACCGTTTCAATCAGCGGTGATTTGCGTGAAAAGCTTGCCGCCATCGCAGCGACCGGCTTTGATGGCGTCGAGATATTCGAGAACGATTTCCTTGCCTTCGACGAAAGCCCGCGCGAAGTCGGCCGGATGGTGCGCGATCACGGACTGGAAATATCGCTTTTCCAGCCGTTCCGCGACTTCGAGGGCATGCCCGAACCACAGCGTACCCGCGCATTCGACCGGGCCGAGCGCAAGTTCGAGCTTATGAACGAGTTGGGGGCCGACCTCATGCTCGTCTGCTCCAGTGTCTCGCCGATTGCACTCGGCGGAATCGACAGGATTGCCGAGGATTTTCGTCAACTTGGTGAGCTCGCAGCCCGACACGGGATCCGGGTTGGTTACGAGGCGCTTGCCTGGGGTCGCCACGTTAGTGATCATCGTGACGCCTGGGAGGTCGTGCGCCGCGCCGAGCATCCCAATATCGGTCTTATCCTCGATTCCTTCCACACGCTGGCGAGAAAGATCGACCCGGAGACGATCCGCTCGATCCCAGGTGACCGAATCTTCTTCGTCCAGCTCGCCGACGCGCCGAAGATTGACATGGATCTGCTCTATTGGAGCCGCCACTTCCGCAATATGCCGGGCGAAGGCGACCTTAACGTCGCCGGGTTCATGCGCGCGGTCGCTGCTACCGGCTATGACGGGGTGCTGTCGCTGGAAATCTTCAACGACCAGTTTCGTGGCGGTTCACCGAAGTCCATATCAGTGGATGGCCATCGCTCCCTCGTCTACCTGATGGACAGGGTCCGTCGCGACGAACCCGATATTCGCATTAACGTCCCGTCAATGCCGGATCGGATTTCGGCAGGCGGTGTCGAGTTCATCGAGTTCGCCGCGAACCGCGACGAGGCAGAGGAACTCGGAGGCATGCTGCACACGCTCGGTTTTGCCCGCGCCGGCAGGCACGTTTCAAAGCAGGTCGAGTTGTGGTGTCAGGGCGATATCAACATCGTCATCAACACCGAACGTCAGGGATTTGCCCATTCCGCTTATATCCTGCACGGAACATCGGTCTGCGACATCGGGCTGAAGGTCGACGATGCCCATGCCACTGTTGAACGCGCCCGCGTTCTGGGTGCGGAGGTTTTCGAGCAACCCGTCGGCCCGGGTGAACTGCATATCCCGGCCATACGCGGCGTTGGCGGCGGTTTGATGCATTTCATCGACGCCAAAAGCGATCTCGCGCGGGTCTGGGACATCGAGTTCGAGCCGGTGGTCGATGATACCATCCCGCACGATGCCGGTCTCAAAGGCATCGACCACATCGCCCAGACGATGGACAGCAAGGAGATGCTGACTTGGCAGCTGTTCTACACGTCAATCTTCGACATGGTGAAAATGCCGATGGTCGACGTCGTCGATCCTGCCGGCCTGGTCCACAGCCAGGCCATCGAGACACCCGATGGCGCGCTGCGCGTGACGCTAAACGGGGTAGAGAACCGCCGCACGCTTGCCGGTCACTTTCTTGCTGAGAGCTTCGGATCGACCATGCAGCATCTCGCCTTCGAGACGGACGACATCTTCGCCACGGCCGAGGCGCTGGCCAGGAACGGCTTCACAGCGCTCGTCATCTCGCCGAATTACTATGACGACCTAGATGCCCGCTTTGGCCTCGATGAGGACTTCCTCGACCGCCTCCAGGCCGCGAGCATTCTCTACGATCGCGATGGCGAGGCGGAATATTTCCAGCTCTACAGTCCGATCTACGGCGAAGGCTTCTTCTTCGAGATCGTCGAGCGACGAAACGGATACCGAGGTTACGGCGCGGCAAACGCCCAGTTCCGCACCGCCGCCCAGAAGCGCCACATGCGTCCAAAGGGCATGCCGAAGCGGTGAATTCGGACGGCGCATTGCCCAAACCTGATTGGGCCTGGTTGTGATTAGGCGTGGAACAAGGGCTCTGACTGAGAACGGCGGTGCAAAAGTCGGCCACGGAAGCGGCGGAATAATTCGGTCGCGGGCGGCGTAAAAACCGGCCACCTATTTTCCTTCTGCACTGAGCGCAGGAGGGACAGAGGATCTACACCGTGGAACTTTATCTGAAGGTTCGTCTGGCCGTCTCGGAAGGGATGAGCCGACGTCAGGCAGCCAAACACTTCAACATATCCCGCGACAGCGTAGCGAAGATGCTGACGTATTCGACGCCTCCTGGCTATCAGCGACAATCACCAGTCCGGCGGCCGAAGCTGGATGCGTTCGTTTCGACGATCGACCACTGGTTGGACGAAGACAGACACGTACCTCGCAAACAGCGCCATACGGCCAAGCGTGTTTTCGACCGGCTTCGTGACGAATGCGGGTTCACCGGCGGCTATACGATCATCAAGGATTATATCCGGGAGCGGGAACAGCGCCGTCAGGAAGTGTTCGTGCCGCTGTCGCATCCGCCCGGCCATGCGCAGGCTGATTTCGGTGAGGCGACGGTCGTGATCGGCGGTGTCGAGCAGAAAGCCCGTTTCTTCGTGCTCGATCTTCCGCATAGCGACGGCTGCTACGTGCGGGCTTATCCGGCGGCGGTGGCCGAGGCCTGGGTCGATGGCCACGTCCATGCGTTCGCCTTCTTCGGGGCCGTGCCGCAGTCGATCGTCTACGACAATGACCGCTGCCTTGTGGCGAAGATCCTGCCTGATGGCACGCGCAAGCGGGCAACACTGTTCAGCGGGTTCCTGTCCCATTATCTGATCCGGGATCGCTATGGCCGTCCCGGAAAGGGCAATGACAAGGGGAATGTCGAGGGCCTCGTGGGCTATGCCCGGCGTAACTTCATGGTCCCCATCCCGCAGTTTCCGACGTGGGATGCGT